>JABDJV010000396.1 GCA_013003295.1 Pyrinomonadaceae bacterium
GATAGGGCCAATGAAAAGTCGGATTTTGCAAACGAAGGTCGGATAACTCGCCGAAAAGCGGCCGATCAAAGAGAACTTGATCATATCCGGAAGCACGGAGTTTCGGGTCTCAAAACGGATCACGGAACCGGAGCTGAAGAATCCGTTACACCCCGGGACCCGCTCGAAACTGCGGTTTATGCCCTCAATTCAAAATTGCCGCGAGATTATATTTCAAGTTGGCGCCTAGAAGAGCTACAACAGATCGACAAAGGACCACTTGAGTACCATGCCAAGGTTGTGAAGTTGCTTGAGACGGTTATCGTAGCATTGGAGGATGAGCGAGAAATTCAGGAAATGGAGTTGCGCGACCCAAATAACACGAGAGTGACCGCGTTTTCGGTGGGACGTGGACCTGAAATTAGGAATAGGATCGAAAACATCAAATTCGAAATCTTAATGTTCAAAGGTTATCTATTCAAGCTCACTCATTGACTTCGAAACTTTTTCTCGCGCAATTCGCACGCCTTCCAAACTCTGTTTCTCCTTCCGACCGACGTCGGTAATAGTTTAGAGTTTCAACGAAGGAAACAAAATGACCAAAAACGTAAAATCCAGAATCATAAATCTACCGTTTTTTCTCGGATTCGGCGCAGGGGAATGGATATTCGTAGTGCTCAACATCCTCGCATACCGCCGGTCAAAATATCCTTCTAATCCCAATAGTTTTTGCGACCCGTGCAGGAGTGAATTTGGATTCCCGTTTGCACTATATCAACAAGATAACTCACCGGAGTCGGGCGAGATTATTTGGGGCGGCTTGGTATTCGACGTTTTAATAGCGACGGTCTGCGCCGTTGTCATTGGATTAGTTTTTAGTGCTGTTTGGTCGTCGCTCTCGTCGGACAATTCCAGGTGAAGCATTTGAAAGAGGGATAAAGATACGGGGTGAAAAGCCTGCGACCGCCTGAACCCGATCTACTCTGTTCAATTAACGTTGAGTTTTTTGTGCCACTATCAAGCCAACTTGCGAGACTATGACAATCAACAGAACTGTCATAGTCTTTTCCTATATTTTTCGAACATCTTTTATACTGGATAAAATCGTAAGTTTTCGTTTCCGGCGCAGGATTTGTTCAGACATATTTTTAGTAGAAATCAACAGAATTTGCACCTGTTGCCGCCTTAACGACGGGCGAAATAATCTATCGATAGCATCTTCTTCCGATGATATCTGTTGTTTTTAAACGCACGGTCATTACACAAGGGAGGAATCATGAGATCCACAAATTTTTTGTCGCTGTTCGCAGTTATGCTCTTTTTAGCTACAAGTGTTTCGTATGCGCAGGATAAAGTGGAGAAGATCGATCGTCCGCCCAAGAAAGGTCCGAAACAATCGATTGCCGATACGCTCTACAAAACGGCAAAAGAAAAGGGCGGCGCCGAAGCAATTACCGAATATCGCAAACTAAAGAGCGAGGACAAGGGAAAATATGATTTCTCCGAAGGCGAACTCAAACGCCTTGGTGATAAGTTGCTCCGTTCGGAGCGGACAGAAGATGCGATTGAGATATTCAAGCTAAATGTTGAGATGTTTCCGAAGTCGTCTAATGCCTATGATAGCCTTGGCGAGGCCTATCTCGCGGATGGTCAGCTCGGTATGGGGCTTGAGAATTTTAAAAAGGCTCTGGCGCTAGATCCGAAAAACAAAAATGCCGCTATGTATGTAGAAAGGCTTGAAAAAGCGGGAGTTAAGAAAGACACCAAACTTCCAAAACCGCCGAAAGAAAGCAACGATAACAAATCCGGGAGCGCCAAAGCGGTCGAATTATTAAAACGCGAAGGTAAGCTTTATGAGAGCTATGCGGGTAAATACGAATTTCTAAATTCCCAACTGGTGATCACAACCGAGGCAGATAGATTATTTGTTCAATTTGCAAAGGATAAGAAACGCGAACTTAAGCCGCTTTCAGATACCTCGTTTTCTATCTCTCCGATCGATTCAATAATATTTAGCGTTGACTCAAGCGGAAAGGTGACGGGCCTTACGATAAAACATCACGTGCACAAGGTTTTTGCGAAGAAAATTGAATAAACAGGCATTTTTTACTTCATCAGTGTAATAAAGGCATCTCCGAGGCGATCCCGCCAGCTCGTCCAATTGTGCCCGTCTTTGCCCTCAATATATTTAACCGGAAATCCCTTGCCGCGGAGCATCACATTTACACGCCGCGTATCTTTGACGCCTTCGAAAATTCCGTCGTCAAGATAAAAATTGAATTTTTCGTCGCCGTTAAGCCGTCTCAAAGCTTTTACAACCCGTTCATTATCGACCCAGAACGAGCTCGATTGTCCGCCGATATTCTTAAATTTGTCCGGGTGCCGCAAACCGATCCAGATACTGGTGATCCCGCCCAGGGACGCACCTAATACGGCCCGGTTTTCCCGTCCCGTTTTTATGGTCGTAAAATATTTCTTCTCGACCGCGGGAACGACTTCCTTTGCAATATAGTCTGCATACTCATCGCTCGCCCAATATTCCTTTTGTCGATCAACCGGGTCGGTGAATACAAGCATAAACGGCTCGACCTTTTTTGCCGCCACCAGATCTTCCAGAACCTGAACCGCCTTTGCCCGCGAAATATACTCGCTTCCGTCAAGCATGTATAAAACAGGCAATTTTGGAGCGATACCGCGTTTGAAGTATTCGGATGGAATATAGATCTTGATCTTACGCGTCCCATACTTGTCGCTGGTGACCTCCATTTCAGAGATCTTTGGATCAAGCGGCGATCTCTTAACCTCACTCCCCCATTTGCCCGGCTCATAATCGGGCATTTCGACTATCGAATTCTCTCCGCCGACGCCATTGTCAATTTTCTGAGGATTGCCCGGATCGATCATCCACTTGCCGTCGATGATCAGTTTGTATTCCGCGCGGGCCGAATTGTCGAGATCCACCCGCTTTACAAAGAGTCCGTCGTCAACCTTTTCGAGCTGAATCCTCGGTGCCCAGTTGGTAAAATCGCCCGCAAGCATCACGCTTTTTGCCTCTCCGGCGTAATAAAAATAAGCCTTTCCGTCAGTAAGATATGGTGAGGCCTTGGAGTTTGCGATCCTTCGGATCAGATCAAACGGCATTTTCTTCCGTGCAACCTTGTCCGCAGACTTCACCCGTACCCGTTCAAATGCAGTCGAACCATCCGGAGCGGCGATTCCTACCGCGACCGTTTCTTCTTTTTCCGGCGATACTACATTTACGGTGAATTTCGCCTCCGCGCCTACCTCAATGAACTTTGTTTTTCCTTGGTATTTATATCCGATCTTTGTTCCCTTGGGCGCCGCGCGGGTGAAACTAAACGGTTCGCCCGCTTTCGTCGGCAGGACGATCTCCTCATC
>JABDJV010000454.1 GCA_013003295.1 Pyrinomonadaceae bacterium
TCCATGGGGCGTTCAATTCCCAAACGCCGTGGGATTCAGACACCCGGTCGTCCTCTATGATGGTGTTAAAAACTTCTTGCTCGTACCGCTTTTGTTATGGATTCGGCGTCGAGGTGTTCCAGAAGGACGAATAGTCGTTTTGTTCGTAATTCTGTACGCTCTTTTCAGGATCCCGATCGACCTATTGCGCGACTATCCAATTGCGCTATGGGGAGTGCCGACCGGGCAAGGTCTAAATATAGCGATGCTCTTGATCGGCCTGGTACTTTTAGCGATCAATATCCGCCGCCCGCGAGTCGGGGCCGCCGATCAGATCGTACCCGTAAGTGAAGATAATGTGTCCGGGCCTGGATGGCGGCGAATTGCACTAATATTCTGCTGTCTCCTCCCATTGGTAATCCCAAGTGATGCAACCCGCGATGTTCCGGTTACATATGGCAGCCGTCATGCCGGTCTAAAGCATTCATCGATGTATCCCAATATTCAGTATCAATTGGACAAATCCGGCCCGAGATAGGCTTCTTAAAACTTTCAGTCAGATGGTACGCCGGTCATCTCGATAAGCGCCAGACGCTTTACCACTTCCCCTTTCAACAAATGCTTCTCAATAATTTCAACAACGTCTTCAGCCTGAACCTGTGCATACCAGACGCCCTCAGGGTAGACTAAAACCGCCGTACCGATCGAACAAAAACCGACCGAGCCGCAATCAGTCAGTAGGATCGTTCCTTCCGGATTGCGACCTTTTGATTCTTTTCCGTAGCGCAAATCCCTTGCTTCCAATTCTCTTACGAATGCGTTTTTCACTTCCGATGCCCCAACCTTTGAGCAAGATTTACCACCGCAGACGAATACGTGATGGTTTAATTTCGCCGTCGCAACAGGGGCCAACTTCTCGAGGCGTTGTCGATCTTCGATAAATTTCGGCTTTGCCATAGGTTACATTTTGCCACGAAGATTTGTAAAAAACACTTTGGGACGCAAGAAATACTATTAAAATTGTTCTAATATTTGCATGCTCATGCTGCGTTCTATGATAAAATTTAAATGCTTTAGTACGCGAATTGCTTTTGGCGCAGAAAATAAATGACTTCTGGAATAATAATTCACATTTCCGTCGGCGATGAAAAACGAACAGAGTTTTTCACGGAGGACGTAATACGCATTGGTTCAGATACCAAGAGCGAATTGCAGATTCGTACCGCGAAGGTGAACGAAGAGGGCGTTTGGTTTGAGTTGGCGCTGAAAAATGGTGTCTACCGAATAAAAACTTATAGCGAAAGGGTGCCACTCGAGCTAAACGAAAAGCCGATTCAGAAATTCGCCAGCATCAAGGACGGCGATGTCATTTCGATCGATGGCGTTGATATTTCATTTTCGTTTTTCTCACTCAAATCAGAATCTTCGCTGATCGTAACCAATCGTGATCCGCACGTGGCTCAGTTTATAGAGGAAGCGGCCCTTGAAGCTTCTGTGACCGAAAAGCGGGATGATGCCAAGGCGTTTTTGCGTGAGTTTTCGAGGGAACTTCTAAGAGAGATCAGCTTTAGAAGCAAGGTTATCGGTCTGGCGCTGGTCGTTACGGTATTGGGCGGGATATTTTACCTTGGAT
Source organism: Pyrinomonadaceae bacterium (assembly GCA_013003295.1). Lineage (GTDB taxonomy): Bacteria > Acidobacteriota > Blastocatellia > Pyrinomonadales > Pyrinomonadaceae > Aridibacter. Next base: position 1,613 of record JABDJV010000454.1, read on the forward strand.
ACGGCTTTTACCAGGAGACTCGTCAAAATCGGCTGCAGGTCGAAGAACAGAACAAAGTAATCAACGATTTAAAGAAAGAGATCATTAGCACCAACGATCAAATCAAAGGACTGGATAAATCGAACAAAGATATTATTAAAAACATTTCTCTTGCTCCAAATCTACGCGTCGATTACGGAAACGGGATCTGTTTGATCGTGGGAGTTTACGACCTGGTTGATCGAAAAAGTGGAAGGAAACTTCGCTATCCCGATCCGGACGCCGTTAGGAAAGATCCGTATGAACCTGCCCCAATGGAAGAGGGGATGTATGAATTGCCTGAGCAGCAGGGATTAACAACCGTCGGGAACGGATCTCCGGTGGAATACGATTTTATCGGAACCGGATTTCACGTCGGAAACGGTTATATCGTAACTAACAGACACGTTCTGCAGCCCTGGACCGAAGATGACCTGGTTAAGCAGCTGATGCGCGAATCAAACGGACGGGCAAGGATAAAGAGACTGGTTATCTACTTCCCCGGATTTCCAAATCCGTTCCCGTTGTCGGTACGAAAAGCCAGTTCACGCGAAGATGTCGCAATTGCCTCGATCGACCCAAATTCGGTTTCATCCGATATACCGGTTCTGCCTCTTAGTGCAAAATCCGACTCAGTTGCGATCGGAAAAACCGTCGTCACGATGGGTTACCCGAACGGACCAGACAGACTTTTGGCGATGGTTGACGACAGAGAGGCGAAGTCGATCAATCGAAAGTACGGAAACTCAAGGCAGGCATTGATAAATTTCCTTGCGCAGTCCAGAAAGATTGTGCCGCTGACGACCCAGGGTGCGATCACCGACCTTGATGCGCGCCGTATAGTTCACGACGCGAAAACTGCAGAAGGCGGTTCAGGCGCTCCGCTCTTTGGACAATCCGGAAAGGTGATAGGAGTTAATTTTGGCGTGTTTACAGAAAACGATGCGTCAAACATGGCGTTACCGATCAGTTTTGCTATTACGCTTTTGGAACAATCCGGATGGAAGTCACCTAAAAATAAAAGCAACGATGCCACCCAACGAACTCAAACGGCCAAGATAGCACCTGAGACTGCCGCAAAAAGGTAATTCGTTAGAATTTACCAACCCTGTTCAACTTCTTTTTCTTTTAGCAATCTGGCAAATGCCGGATCGTCTAAGACCGGCTTAAAATTTGGCTCGAACTTAACCCGGTAAATATTATCCTTCGTGTGTTTCACGATGCTTTTTAGTCTCGGCAGGGCCTTTTCACCGTCGCCCAATGCGATCAGAACCTCAGCAATTAGCCATTCGTTGTCACGTCCTCGATCCTTCTCCAAAACCTCCGCCAATAGATCCCTTGCCTCGGATTCCCTGCCACTCTTGGCATAGCCCCTTGCCAGCGCCAATTTAAGACTTAAGTTGTTTTCGAGTTTATACTGACTTCGAAGATTCAGGATCTTCTTTTCGGCTTCGGCGAATAGGCCCTTCTGCTCCAACGCACTTATCCAAACAAAACGTGCTGAAACCGAATTCGGTTCGATTTCCAGCGCTTTCTGCAAAAACGGAATTGCTTCGCTCGGCTTGCGGTCCAATAAAAGCATTTCGGCTAGAAACTGATTCAAATAAGCAGACTGGGGGTCCAGTTTCTGCGCAAGCCTCATTTCTTCGATGGCTTTCTTCATGTTTCCCTTATTTGCATACATCCAGGATATTCGATGCAGCGAATGGGCATCGTTGGGCTTTATCTCTATCGACCTTTGCATAAGATCAAATGCATCGTTTTGCCGATCCTGATTCGCATAGATCAATGCGAGCGCGGCCATCGCTTCCGCGCAATTAGGGTCGAGTTCCAGTGCATCCTTTGCAGCTTGCTCACCCAAAGCCCTTGCCTCATTCTCAGACATCAAACCCGACAAATGCGTGGTATGTGCATAAGTGTCTGCAAGATATGCATAAGCCATAACAAAATGGGGGTCCAGATCGATTGCTTTCTTAAACTGCACGACCGCATTTTCAAAAGCCGGAGCCGTATGCATGTTCCAATACGACAGCCCCATCGAATAAGCCCGATATGCTTCTGCACTTTTCGTCTCCTGTTTATACGAGAGTGCCGTGCTCGAAACACCGAGTTCAGCTGAAAGTTTTTGCGATATTTTCTCGGTGATTTTGTCCTGTAGAGTAAAAACATCCGAATACTTCTCATCAAACTTTGCTGTCCATACCGGATGCTTCTCATTGACATCGTATAGCTGCGCCGTAACTCTCACAACGTCTTTGTCTCGCTGGACTGTCCCCGAAATGACGCAGTCAACGGCAAGAGTCCGTCCCACGTCATAGAGATCCGAGTGGTCGTCATTCGAAAAACGCATGATCGAAGTCGTCGGGCGAACGTCAACCTCTTTGGTGTTACTCAGCTTTGCGATCAAAACATCAGCAATTCCCAAACCCAATTTTGCATCTTTTTGTTCATCGATCTGCCTGAACGGCAAAACGGCGACAGATTTTCTTGTGTTTGCCCCTACCGATCCGACACTTGAGGTTCGGTTTATATAAAAATAGCCGCCGATCGAAAGCGCCAGGAACAGGGCGATACCGATAATCGACAAGAGTCGCGGAAAACTGCTGATATGGAGCTTTGTCTCATCAAGATCAGCGGCGACAAAACTCGCGTCGTTGTGAACATTTCCAATGTCGGCGTCGAGCAAGATCTGGTCACTAAGTACTTCGTGGGCGTAGTCTCTTGTGGATACAAGCGATACCCCGTCGGAACCAACGAGGGCCTTATCAGCGAGTTCCTTTACTTCCGCAACAAATCGGTATCCATTTTTGGGAATTGTTTCAATATAAACATTCTCGCCGCCATTTTGCTTCAGCGCCTTACGGAGCATGTAAATATGCTGAGTTAAGTTTGCTTCCTCGACATAGCTTCCTTCCCAAAGGGTTTCGAGAAATTCCTCCTTTTTGACGATTCGTCCCCGATTGGTGAGTAAAAACTGGAGTATTTCGAAACTTTTCTGCGTTAGCGGTATCGGCGATCCGTCTCTGATCAATTGACAATTTTTTATGTCAAAAATGAACTCATTAAACTTAAAACAACTAACATTCTTTTTAGACATTATTAGACCCCTTCAACCTAAAATAAATCGTTATGTTCTCCGCCCTGATTCAATTCCTCATTATCAATCCGAAACCCTAAAATGCTCAGCATTTTCGAATGCGACTGCGGCATATCAAACCGAATAAATTTTCACATGAGTGATTTTCAAATTTCTTTGCCTGTATAATGCTCTAAGTCTTCGTAACGTTAATGTTTATGATGCGTCAAGTTCGACGAAAAGTTATAAAATATCTGTAAAAACTATGTAAAAAACAGTTCAGGCTCTGAAACACAGAGTTTTATTGGGTTTACGCGTGCCCAATTGGAAATTTGAGAAAGATTTTAGATTTATTTGAGAAAATTTTTCAGCCGATCGTCGCTACGAAAAACCAAACGGAGACTTTCCCTGCAACTCTTTCTTGAACCCGTAAATCTAGTATGAGAAACTTCCAAAGGCTCGCAACTGAAGGCCCCCGGCCGACGCGATAACTTTATGAATAATCTTGTTTTTTCAAATTTCCTGCACCGTCCGATGCGCACCGTTGTCAGCGTTTTGGGAATTGCGGTTGGAGTATTGCTGATCGTCTTTACGGTCGGGCTTGCAAACGGTTCAATGCGGGAAAAGGTCTCCCGTGAAGCAAATGTAAATGCCGAGATATTCTTTTGTCCCGGCGGTCCGATATGTGTTGGCGGTTCGGGCGCGTTTCGCTTGCCGCTTTCAATGATCGACGAAGTAAAAAAAGTAGATGGCGTGAAATCAGTTGTTCCTCTGGGGCAGAAAATGATCAGCGTATCTGACAGTAAAACCGGTCAGCGGATGATCGATGGAATAAATTTTGAAGATTATGCGTCAATTGTAAATATCAAAATCGAAGCCGGCCGGAAATTTGAAGAAGGCGCTGATGAAGTTATCGTAGACACGGCATTTATGCGGCAAATGGACTTCAAGATCGGCGGTGGTATGAAAATGTGGGATCGCAATTTCGAGATCGTCGGATCGTATGAGCCCGCTGCCGGCGCCCGCGTTAAGGTACCGCTTACAACCATGCAGAAGCAGCTTTCGACCGAAGATAAGGCAACGGCGTTTCTTGTGAAAATAAAAGAGGGTCGAACGCCTGAAGAGATGGGCAGTGCGATAAAGGAAGCGTTCCCGGATAACCACGTGGTACTGACAAAAGATATGGAGGAGCTCTATTTGCAGAGCATTCCAGCGCTGAACATTTTCCTCGATGTGATCATCGGCGTCGCTGCGATCATTAGCAGCATGGTGATCCTGCTAACCATGTATACAACCGTTTCAGAAAGAACCCGCCAAATTGGAATAATGAAATCGCTTGGGATGTCGAATGTACAGATCGTATGGATAATCACAAAAGAGGCGCTTTTAATAAGTTTTTGCGGAATCGTCACCGGAATTGCGCTGACTTATATCCTCCAGTTTCTTCTGTCCTATATCACCACGTTAACGGTTGAAATGAAGCTGAACGTCATTTTAACGGTATTTCTTGTTGGTCTTCTTGGTGGAGCGATCGGGGCGTTGTACCCCGCGCTTCGCGCAGCAAACCTTGATGCGGTTGAAGCACTCAACTACGAATAAAAAAAGACGGGGCAATCCCCGTCTTTCCAAGCTCTGCAGCCAAGCCTAGTGGGCGTGAATATTCAGAGTTTTCGCCCCGTTCTTCCAACCCGCTCTAAGCGTTTTACCCTGAGCGACAGCCAAGGTTTCAAAAACTCCCGACTGATGAACCAAGCCATATGAAGACCTGCCGCTTCCATAAACCGCTAACACCGGATCGATCTTACTTTTCGTGGCCGCATATTGCGCCATTTCCTTTGACGCTTTGGCCATAAAATCTTCGACATCCCTGATCGAACGCGGAAGATCCTTTGACATCCACTCTACTCCGTCCTTTGTCACGAGCATATCGTCTTCGATCCTGACACCGATGTTTTTGTACTTTTCAAAAACGGGCCGGACCTTGGCAATAAACTCCCTGTTCGCGGGCGTATCACTTAAATACTCAAGCGCATCCTCCCGAAAATAAATACCCGGTTCATTGCTCATCATCATTCCCTCTTTAAGGGTTACGCCGTAATTACCAACGTCGTGGACGTTCATGCCGATCCAATGCCCCCAGCCGTGCATATACCAAATTCGATGCTGGTTTGAGTTTACATCCGTGATGAGGCCTAGTTTGAACAATCCTTCACGGATCACTTTCGCGGCCGCACGACTTGCATCGGAAATTTTCGCACCCGGTTTTATTTCTTTGGCCGCTGCTTCCTGTGCGTCGTAAACGATCTGATAAATCTCCGCCTGCTGCTTTGTAAACTTACCGCTCACCGGAAAAGTCCGCGTGATGTCAGCCGTGTAATGATCATACTCAGCACCGACATCCATCAGCATCAGATCTCCTTTGTTGATCTTGCCCTGGGCCTCGACATAATGAAGAGTGGTCGCATTTGGGCCGCACCCGACGATCGACGGATAACCCCAAAAATCTGCATTCCGACGTCTGAAGGTATATTCAACCTCCGCCTGGACCTCATACTCCCAGGATGAACGCCCAAGTACACCCATCGAACGCATATGCGCTTCGTTGGTAATATCGACCGCGTGCTGCATCAATTTGATCTCATAAGGCGATTTCACGAGCCGGAGATTCGCAAAAATCGGTATCGCATTTCTCACCGTTCCCGCAGTCAGGCTCTTGGCGAATTCATTTTCTTTTTTATATTCCCGGCGGTTACCTTGCAGAAGATAAACCGATTCAGGAACAAATGAGGAAAAAACACCATCCTTTGACTTAAAAACAATCTTTCCTTTCAGTGCGTCGAGAAACGCTTTCAACTCACGGGAATCGACGATCGTTTTAATACCGGACAGTCTCTGCGCGTCCGAATTCGAATACATTCGGCCGTTCCACGTTTCGGCGCGTGGATTCCGCTTTGGAAGGAATAGTGCCTCGCTAACATTTCCGTTTCTTTTCGACATTACCAATGTCGAACCATTCAGTTTTAGCGACGTAAGGTAATAATGGTTGTTTTCCTGGCGAAAGACATAATCAACATCATTAGCGTAGAGCTTGGAATCGGCACTGAATAATACCAAAACGGAATTGTCGGCCATGGCTGAGGCGACTTTTGCCCTCCGTGAGGCAAGTTCCGCCTGTCGTTCAGCGTCAGTGAATCTGGGTGCCGCAGGCGCCACTCTTATTACTTTTTTTGCGCCTTTACCAGCTAGATCATCCGCAAATAATGCGCCCGGCAAACTTAAAATCGTCATTGCAATCATTAAAATCAAACTTTTCTTCATTCTTACCTCACTATTAGTCAATTTTTTCTCTGCTAAAACTTATATCTTCGGATGCGATATTTCCAAAAAAATCTGCAGCAAAAACTCGCAACTTAAAATTTCCCTTCTGGAGCGAATCTGTATCGAAAAAACTCTCCCGTCTATTTCTGCCTGATACTTCATTTGTGACTATGTAATTAAATACCGTCTCACCGGTAGCTCCCGAGCGGCTTCCTTTGGCATAGACTAACCCCACCGAGTCATTCCCAGGCGTCTTATCAAACCTGATCGTCCAATTCGGTTTTTCGAAACCGCGAATGGGATTCTCATCATCGTCAAATAGTTGGTAACCCAGCTTGTAGAGTCCCAACTTCCTTCGCGACGCATTTCCATCCATTTGGTCAAATGCTCGGACTACTATCCTGATCTTTCCTTGAAGGTTAATACGTTCAGTCCCGTTTCCGGTTTCAATCTCATTCCAATTTGGATCGAAAAGCGAAACGCTCTCGATCTTCGGCACGCGGGAATCTGCCGCCTTTGGCAATACCAATGCGTTAAGGGCATTCATTTCACGTCCGCTTCTGCCGGCGATCAAATGCACATGGTTATATCTATTTAGCGTACCGATCGCTTCGCCGGCCTTAAACTTTGTCCCTCTCGGAACCCGCACTCCTGTTGCTTCACCCTCTTTATCCAAGGAAAACTGAAAACGGCTGTCACCAAAGGGTTTCCCGTCTGAATCTCTTCCCAGACGAATGTGTATGTACCCAAGTGTCGGCATCCTGATCAATTCACGAACCGTGTTAAAGTTGTCAACCGCTTTTGGTCTTAAGACCTTTTCATTGCGAATAAATCGTGCGATTTCTCCATAACCGCCAACAATGTCAAGCCCATTATGAAACCACGCCTGTGAGTCTTCACCATCGATCTCACCTCTGATCTCGCCCAATGTCCCTGCGATTTCGCGTCGATTATCGGGCGGATCATATGTCCATCGCGGCGGCGACATTTTCCTAAACTCCTTCGCCTGAACCTGAACGTTGTCGAATTCAGTTTCTAAAACCCTTTTACCCAGTTCCTGACCTGTAAACACCCGCACGAGCTGATTGTCAGAATCGGCAACAAACAGATTTCCCCGTTTATCAATCGCCAAACCGCTCGGACGGTTAAATTTCGCGCTTTTCAAGCTTCCATCAGCAAAACCACGCCGGTCGTTTGAGATCGTCTCAACGATCGGGAGAAACCGCCGCCCGATTACGCGAATTGCATTTCCATCGGCTACATAGATCTCACCGGCGATCCCAACCGCGATCGCGGTTGGATTTACAAAAGCGGATTCCGAGAGAAGTCCATCCTTTAGTCTCTGCGTTCCATCGCCTGCAAGTGTCCAGACTCTTCCGTCGGGTTCGACAACGCGTATCCTTCGATTCCCCGAATCGGCAACCAGAAGTTTTTCACCCCAAATCGCGAGTCCGGCAGGGGTGTCGAATTTTGCATCCGTGCCGTCTTGAAAACCTTTTTCATTTCCAGCAAAAGTTGAGATATTACTTTTTTCTAAAGCCCTAATT
>JABDJV010000467.1 GCA_013003295.1 Pyrinomonadaceae bacterium
TAGGATAGGTGAACGCTTGCTTCTTCGCCTTTTTCCGGGAAGATGGTCGCAACCCCTGTTTTTACAACCTCTTGCGGATAGGATTGACGTGTATCAATTACGTTGTATACGGTTTCAGCATTTCCAAATACGGGATGATCGGCCTCGCCGTCATCTGCCGTAGTTATCCATACCTCCTTGCCATTATCGTATTCGGTGAACTTTTTGTAGTTGAAATCCAATCCCAAAAGGCCGAGTTTCCAGGTTTGAAAAGCGATATCCTTTCCCGTATAGGTAACGGTTCCATTCGAGCGTACAAGGATCTTATCCTGATCGTGTTCGTCGCTCCCTTCGTGAGATTCAAACGGCATCACCCAGCAACCTGCCATTTTACCTTCATCCGCCAGGTGAATCGCACCTTTTTCCTTCATCATTTCAAACGCCTTTTTCCAGAAGTGTAGATGCAGCACCTCCGACTCCCTGGGAAGCAGATCATAACGGATCGAAAGACGCTCCATCGTATTCAAAAGGCATTCGACGTTTCGGGTCGCCACGTAATCGGCCAATTCAGCCAAATCATTGCCGCCTTCTTCAATCGCGTGAAGTGTTTCGGCTCGTTTTTCTTTCAGTTCCTCGTTCGATTGATATCGGGCGCCGACCTTTGCATAGAGATCCCAGCAATAGTAATCAAACGAAATGCCTTTTTCCCTGAGTTCAGCGTCGAGTGCCTTAATATCAGCGAGGTTCTTTCCCTCGAGATGAACAAAACCGACGACAACGTCGGCAACCTGCACACCGGTGTTGTCAATATAGTTCTGGACTTCGACACGATTTCCGGCCGCACGCAGGATTCGTACAAACGTGTCCCCTAAAACGGAATTTCTGACGTGCCCGATGTGTGCGGCCTTGTTTGGGTTTACGGCGGTATGTTCGACACAGATCTTCTTGGATTCATCGGATTTCGATAGGTGAGCGTCAGGCAGCAACTCGGCATTTAGGGCTTCGACGAGAAAGTCCGGGCGTTTATAAAATACGTTTAGGTATCCGGGACCAGCGATCTCGATGTCTTGAACAAAGTCGATCTTCATCAACTCGGCTTTGAATTGGTCAGCGATCGCACGCGGGTTTTGCTTTTCGCCGGTTTCTTTCTTGAGATGTTTCGCGAGCTCAAACGCAACGGGAAAAGCAATATCGCCAAACTCAGTTTTCGGCGGTATCTCTGAAACGACATTTTCAGGGGAAACCTTGAAATAATTGTTAGCGGAATTCCGAATTGCCTCGGTCAACACTTCTTGTTTCTGCGTTAAAGTCATAAGTAAATACAAAAACAAAAAGTATAACGGTTCGATTGGCAAAGGCAAAAGCAACCAGAATAAATCTCTACACTTCCGAGTCAGTAATTTGCAAAAAGCCTACCCTACCTCTAACATCTTACATCAATGAAAACACTCTATTTTGATTGTTTCGCGGGAGCGAGCGGAAATATGATCCTGGGCGGATTGGTTGCGCTTGGGGTCGATCCCGAACGACTGACCGGCGAACTCAGAAAGCTGAATATTTCGGAATTCGATATCGAATTTTCTGAGGTCGACCGCGCGGGCATCAGCTCGGTTCACGCCGATACGGTTTATGATGAGGAGACGAGCCACCGCCATTTTTCAGAAGTTCAGGAGATCATTGATAGTTCGTCTCTTGAAAATGGAGTGAAGGGACGCGCGATTTCGATATTTAGAAACCTTGCGGAGGCTGAAGCGAAAATACATGGAGTTGATATTGAAACGGTTCATTTTCATGAGGTTGGGGCGATGGACGCGATCCTTGACGTAGTTGGGGCGTGTGTTGGATTTGAAATCTTGGGCATTGAGAAATTTGTCAGTTCGAAAATCCATTTGGGCAGCGGGTTCGTCGAAATTGCTCATGGAAAATACCCGATTCCGCCTCCCGCTGTTGCTGAGCTGCTCTCGGGAATGCCGGTTTACTCCACGGAGATCGAAGGCGAATTGATAACTCCGACCGGAGCGGCGATTATATCGACGGTATGTGAAGGATTTGGCGAGTTAGGGGACTTTGAGATTGAAAAGGTCGGTTATGGAGCGGGAACCCGCGAATACGAAAAGTTTCCAAATGCACTGCGTTTGATGATGGGGGAAGTTGAACCGCAGAGGCGGGGCGACACCGAGGGTCTTGGTTCAGGCGACAAGAAACAGAAAATAAAAACCGAGAGCCTTTTATTGATCGAAACGAATCTGGACGATGTTTCCGGGGAAATTCTGGGTTTTGTGTTGGAACGAGCGTTTGAGGCCGGAGCTCTCGATTGCTGGTTTACGCCGATACAGATGAAAAAAAGCCGTCCTGGGACGATGGTTTCGGTACTGTGCAGTGTTGAAGATAAAGGGCCTATATCAGAATTGCTCTATAAAGAGACATCGACGCTTGGAATACGGGTTACTGAGATCGAAAGGGAATGTTTACCGCGCGAAATTCGAAAAATAAAAACGGAGTTTGGCGAGATCGATATCAAGGTCGCGATTTATAACGGACAAATCGTAAATGCGAAACCGGAGTATGAACAAATTCGCCGAATTGCGTTAGAATCTAAAATCGCGCTAAAACGGATCGAAGAGATAGTCCTGCGAGAATCGAGAAAGATTGAAAGAGGGAAGTAATTTTGTCGGAAACGAAGAGAGTAGATATAAAAAAAATAGCTGACGGCGTCCGCATGATACTTGAGGGAATTGGCGAAGACCCAAACCGGGATGGACTCAAGAAAACTCCCGAGCGGGTCGCGAATTTTTATGCCGAGCTCACCGATGGAATGTGGATGGATGCACGTGCAGAGGTTGTGCCGCTACCCGGGGATTCACACGATGAGATGGTGATAGTCAAAGATATCGCGATCGCCTCGGTTTGCGAGCATCATCTGGCTCCATTTGTCGGGAATGTTCATATAGCCTACATACCAAAAGGCGGACGGATCGTCGGTCTGTCAAAGCTTGCACGGATCGCCGAGGTTTACGCTCGTCGTTTGCAAGTGCAGGAGCGCCTGACGAAACAGATCGCGGACACACTTTTTGAGGAGCTCGAGCCGCTTGGAGTGATGGTAGTGATGGAGGCCGAGCATACTTGCATGACGCTTCGGGGCGTAAAGAAACCGGGCGCAAAAACGGTTACGTCCGCTGTACTTGGTGGGTTTAGAAAAGATCCGCGTACGCGCTCAGAGGCGATGAGTTTGATAAAAGGATAATGAACAGTGGGCTACGAGCTGTATATTCAACGACCGGAAGGGGCCGAATGTATATCAGTTGACGAATGGTTGAGACTGGTAGATGCGGATCCTGAATTTACAGCGATCGATAGATTTTCTTCTGACCTGCCCGATGGAGGTTATATTGAAGCAATGATACCCCAATCGGCGGCCTGGAACGCGTTGGAGGAAAATATACCGTTTATGTTCAGCCATGAAACCTCAGCAATTATTGTAAAAAACCCGAACGAGGAGATCATAAAGGAGATGATTGTAGTTGCGGAAAAGCTGAATGCGGTAGTAACCGGGGATGATGGTGAGATTTATGATCGAGAAAACCCGCTAGGCTATTTTTCAGATCCGGAAATTTTCGAAGAGAATAACGCGGTGAAAGCGCGCTGGTGGGAATTTTGGAAATAGCGTTACGGAAGTTCAATTCCTGATTTTGATTTAAGAATTATGAGAAATTTGGTTTCAATTTTGGTTGTTTTTGCGCTTGCTTCGTCGTTATCTGCTCAAACAATGGGTAAATATGCCGGATATTTTAATAAAGCGAATTTGGAAAACACGATCAAATTCCTTTCCGACGATGGTTTTGAAGGCCGTGGTCCGGGAACGCGCGGCGGGGAACTTGCGGCGAAATACATCGCTCATCGTCTTGAAATGTCGGGAATCAAGCCCGGCAACAACGGGAGCTACTTCCAGCCGGTTTCGCTGGTGGGTATTAGATCAATCCGCAAGGCGATCCTCCGCGTATCGAATGAGAACGCTACATTTGAATACAATATTGGTAGAGATTTTGTCGCAACCACAAGTGCTCAAAGGGAAAACGTACGAATCGATAATGAGCTTGTATTTGTCGGCTATGGAATCGACGCGCGCGAGCAGAAGTGGAACGACTACAAGGGGAGAGCGCGGGATTATCGCGGAAAAATTCTGGTGATGTTGGTAAATGATCCTCCACCCACTTCAAAGGATCCGAAGCGTTTTGGCGGAAAGGCGCTCACATATTACGGTCGCTGGACATACAAATATGAAGAAGCAGCACGACGCGGTGCGGCGGGTGTGATGTTGATTCATACACGGGAATCTGCCGGTTATGGTTGGAACGTAGTTGAAACCTCCAATGGAAACTGGCGGTATGAAGTGGAACGCCGCGCCGGCGATCGGGCTCCATTTTTGCGTTTGAAATCATGGGTTACAAACCAGACGGCGAAACGTATATTTGCTCAGGCGGGCCAAAATTTGGACGAACTCCGGGAAAAAGCTTCCTCGAAAAAGTTTAAGCCTGTAAATCTGAAATTGCGCGCAAAATTCAACAATAAATACGAGATAAAAAAAGTCAGGTCCAATAATGTTGTCGGAATCTGGGAGGGCCGCGATTCGGTCCGGAAAAACGAGTATATGCTTTATACGGCCCACTGGGATCATTTAGGCATAGGAAAAGCTAATAAAGACGGCGATAAGATCTACAACGGCGCCCTCGATAATGCTTCCGGAATCGGACAGGTCTTAGCGATCGCCGAAGCTTTCACGAATTTGCCAAAGAAGCAGCAGCCAAAGCGTTCGCAGGTTTTCTTGTTTACTACAGCGGAGGAGCAGGGGCTCTTAGGTGCAGAATTCTATGCACAGAATCCGATCTATCCGCTCGAAAAAACGGCCGCGAATATAAATATGGATGGCGGGAATTTCTACGGCATGACCAGGGACTATGGTGCTCTTGGTGCGGAACGTTCGAATCTCGGGAAGTTTGTCGAAAAGGCTCTAAAGAAAAGGGAAATGAGTTTTTCTCCTGATAAGCGTCCTGAGCAAGGATATTTTTTCCGTTCGGATCATTTTCCGTTTGCAAAAAAAGGTGTTCCGGCGTTGAGCATTAGAAGCGGCGGCGATTATGTCGGAAAACCCGCAGGCTGGAGCGATCAGTTTTTTGCCGATTACAACCGAAACCACTATCACCAGCCGTCGGACGAGTTTCGGGACGACTGGGTGTTTGAAGGAATGGTTCAGGTGCTTGACGTGACCATGGATATAGCGCTGCAGGCGTCGAATACCAAAAAACTTCCGAAGTACAACAAGAAGGACGAGTTTGCAAAGGCCCAACCAAATAGAAGATGATTTTTATTGCAGAAACACGCACGAAGTAAGTGTGTGTTAGTGATTTTGGCACACATTCGTTTTCCGTGTTTCTGCAAATATTTATGAATACGTTTTACATCACAACTCCGATCTACTATGCGAATTCGCTTCCTCATCTGGGGCATCTGTATACCACGACCGTTTCAGACGTGGTCCATCGATACAAGAAGCAGCGCGGGTTCGAAACCTTCTTCCTTACTGGAACCGACGAGCACGGAATAAACATTCAGCGGGCTGCCGAGGATAACAAGCGAACGCCGCAGGAACAGGTGGATTTTGTTGCCGGCGAGCTAAAAAAAATGTTCGCGGATTTTCGCCTCGATGAGGCAGGCGGCGGCTACGACATTTTCATGCGTACGACCAATGAATTCCATTACGAAGGAGTTCAGGTTTTCTGGAAGCAAATGGCGGAGAATAGCACCCCAAAGGGAAATTCGACTATTTATAAGGATTTCTATAAGGCTTGGTTTTGTGCGCCGTGCGCGGAATTTAAAACTGAGACGGAGTATGAAATCCGCGAAGGGGAAGAGATTCCAAGGTGCCTGGTCCACGAAAAGCCGCTTGACCGGGTTGAGGAGGAAAGCTACTTCTTCCGTTTATCAGATTATAGCGAGATCTTGCTCGAAAAGATCGAACAGAATGAAAACCTGATCCGGCCGGAATCCAGAAGGAATGAGATCATCTCTTTTATTAAAGGTGGTTTACAGGACCTTTCGATCTCGCGTGAAAAGAAAAATGTGAGTTGGGGGATTCCGGTGCCGGGAGATAAAGACCACGTCATGTATGTGTGGGTCGACGCGCTTTCAAACTATTTGACGGCGATCGGTTTTGGAAATAAGACGCAGGAGAACATCGGCTGGGAGAAATTTTGGCAGAATGCCCATCATTTCGTAGGGAAAGATATCCTGCGGTTTCATACAGTCTATTGGTTTTCTTTTTTGATCGCGGCGGGAATTGAGTTGCCAAAAACGGTATTCGCGCACGGGATGTGGCTCGATGGTGACGGCCGTAAGATGGGCAAAACATTGGGCAATATAATAAAGCCTCAAGTATTGCATGAACTTTTTCAGACCGATGGACTTCGCTACTTTTTGCTGCGCGAAATGAGTTTCGGGCGTGACGGTAAATTCAGCTATGAAAATCTTATCGAACGTGCAAATGCCGATCTGGCGAAGGGATTGGGAAATCTTTCCTCGCGAACTCTTTCGATGATCACGAAATACCGCGATGGTTTAGTGCCCGACGGTACGATCCACGAGGAAAATTTCATCTACGCGAAGCGGGCAGGCGTCAGCCCCGACGAGCAGGAATTAGTTTCGGTGCTTGAGAGCACCCGGGAAGAGTTTATACGGGAGTTTGACGACTTTAACTTCGGTTCCGGATTGGAGGCGGTCTGGAAGGTCATCGCCAGGATAGATAAGACGATCACCGAGTCGGCGCCGTGGAACCTGATAAAGGATGAGGATCAGGAAGAGACTCTAAACGCGGTGCTTTATCGCGCAACCGAAACCCTCCGTTGGCTTTGCGTCTTACTCCATCCGGTAATGCCCGAATCGACAAAGAATATTTATGCGCAGATTGGTTTGGACGATGATATTTCGAAGCTTGATCCCGCTCAGCTGAAGTGGGGAGATCTCAAGCCCGGAACGAAGATCGGCGAAACTGCACCTGTGTTTCCAAGATTGGACCAAAACAAAATTATGAAAGCGATCGAAGAAAAACAAGAGGAAGAAAACGAAGCGGCTAAAGCTGCGGAGAATAACTATATCTCCATCGATGACTTCTTTAAGGTTGAGCTAAAGGTAGGAGAGGTTTTGGAGTGCGAATCGGTTCCGAAATCCGAAAAACTGCTCGAGTGCAAAGTTGACTTGGGGGAAGAGGATCCACGACAGATATTAGCGGGAATGGCTCAGCACTATTCGCCCGAAGATATGGTCGGCAAAAAGATTGTCGTCGTTTCCAACCTTAAACCGCGCAAGATGATGGGAATGGAATCGCAGGGTATGATCTGTGCAGCTTCGGTTGGGGAAGATGACAAACCGGTACTCGCGACGTTTCTTGAGGATGTTCCTAATGGTGCGAGGTTGAAGTAGGCTGAGTGCCGGTATATATCTCAAGAGCCGAAATAAATGACAAATAATGGAATTGATTGACTCGCATTGCCATATCGACGGTGAGCGTTTTGACGAAGACCGTGACGCAGTCATTCAAAATGCACTGGACGCGGGGGTTAAGGCGATGCTCAATATCGGTACCGGCAGTCCGAAGAGCGATTCATTTGAGGATACGTTGAGGCTCGCCGAGGAAAACGAATCGGTTTATGCGGCAGTAGGGATACACCCGCACGATGCGGTTGAATACGATGAGCAGGTTGAGAATAGACTGATCGATTTAACCAAGCGAAGTGAAAAGGTCTTGGCATGGGGCGAGATCGGCCTCGATTTTTACTATGATCACAGCCCGCGGGAGATCCAGCAAGAGGTCTTTCGCAGGCAGATCAAAGTCGCCAGAGACCTGGATCTCCCGATCATTATTCACTCGCGCGACGCCAACGACGAAACTGTGAATATTCTGACCGAGGAATGCTCGGATAGTAATTTTCGCGGCGGAATAATGCATTGTTTTGGCGGAACTCCGGAAATGGCAAAGGCCTTGATGGAGATCGGTTTTTTGATCTCGTTTGCGGGAAACGTAACTTTCAAAAAGGCCGATAATCTGAGAGAATCCGCACGGGTCGTACCGCTCGAAAAGCTGCTCGTCGAAACGGATTGTCCATATCTGACCCCGGTTCCATTTCGAGGCAAACGGAATGAACCTGCGCGGGTGGTTGAAACGGCAAAGTTTCTAGCGGAATTATACGAAATCGAGTTTGCGGAACTGGCAAATCGAACTACGGAAAATTTTGAGAAGTTTTTTAGGATCACTATCTAAGAGAAGAGGTATATTAAGGCGACACTTTATAAATTATGGCAAAGAACAATTCATTCGATATAGTTTCAAAAACCGACTATGCTGAGGTAGAAAACGCTTTGAATCAGACCCGGAAGGAGCTCAGTCAGCGGTTTGATTTTAAGGGCAGCAAGGCGCTGGTAACCATGTACAACCAGGAGCTTATAATCAGCGCTGAAGATGATACCAGGTTAAACAATCTCAACGATATAATGCAGAGCAAGCTCGTTAAACGGGGTGTTTCGCTAAAAGCGCTCGATTATCAGCCAAGGGAGCCGGCGGCCGGTGGGACGGTGAGGCAAATCGTAAAAATTCAGCAGGGGATTCCGCAGGACAAGGCGAAAGAGGTAGTGAAGTATATAAAGACGCTGAAAATAAAGGTACAGGCATCGATCCAGGGTGAACTCGTCAGGGTCTCCGGAAAAAAACGGGACGACCTGCAAACTGTCATGGGCGCGCTGAAAAAGAAAGATTTTGGGATCGACATGCAGTTTGATAATTACAGATAGAATGCAAACATTTAAAACCGCCAAACGAAATCCAAGATTGATCGCCGACAGATTTTTTGGGCTGATCAAGGGCGATCTCGCCCTTGTTGAGGAAGAGTTTGAGCATCAGGCCAATTCAAACATTCAGGTGATCAAATACCTTGGGGATTACTTGCGGGCCTCAGGCGGTAAACGCGTGCGGCCTTCGTTGTTACTATTGGCGAATAAGACCGTTGGCGGGGACGCATCGGATGAGAGCGTGATAAGGCTCGCGACTGTAATGGAGATGCTGCACACGGCGACGCTGGTTCACGATGACATCATTGACAACGCTGATACCCGCCGCAATCAGACTTCGATAAATTCGCGCTTTGGGAATCAAACAGCGGTGTTGATGGGCGATTGGCTGTATATGTCTGCGTTTGAAACGTCGCTTAAGGAACGGAGCCTGGCGATCCTCGATATCCTGACCGAACTTACACGGAAGATGACCGAGGGCGAACTCATCCAGTTAACCATGCTCGGGCGTACTGATATCTCTGAGACTAATTATTTTGATATTCTCCAACGCAAAACGGCGTATCTCTTTTCGGCTTGTTCCGAGATCGGGGCGATTCTGGGAAACGCTTCGCAGGAAGAGCAGCAAGCCTTGCGTAACTACGGCATCAATCTCGGAACCGCGTTCCAACTTGCAGATGACCTCTTTGATTTTACCTCGAAGAAAGAGGTTATTGGAAAGGCTGCCGGGACTGATCTGATCGAGGGGAAGGTCACCTTGCCGCTTATTTTATTGGTGGAATCCGATCCCTCGTATATTAAGATGCTCGAAACGATTATGTTTGACGGCGATTATAAAGGCAGCGCCCGAGAGGATCTTTTGGCTGGACTGGAATCGAGTGGAGCACTGGAAAAAACAAAAGAGATAGCTCACGATTTTGCCGGGAAGGCCCGCAAGAATCTTGAACTTTTTCCAAAAACGGAGTATCGTTTAGCTTTGGAAGAGATTCCAACCTTTATGATCGAGCGAAGCAAATAACCTCCTGCTTATTTTTGCACAATCTTTTAGAAACTCTGCGCAAAAAAATATGTCAGAATCCAAAATAGATGAAAATCTGATCGCGACATTGGAGATGAGTTTGCGTCAGACGCGTAACGCTCAAAAGCGGTTGCAGATGCAGCTGCGGGAGCTGGAAAATGAAGCCGACACGCTCCGTGAAGAGATCGAAGCAATGGATAAAGGTGCTGAACAGACGGAAGCCGCAATTCACAGTCTTTTAGCTGCGATCAATTCCGGTAATCAGTCACGAAATGTGATGAAGGGATTGAGCATTGACGAAGATTATCAGCTTCCGGACGATTTAAATTCATCTACGCGAAGAAATCGCAGAATTCCAAACGAACGGCCCCCTTCACGCTACAGACAGCGTGAATACAGGCGGGATGAATTCAGGGAAGACTCTGTTGCGTATTTGAGTAAGAATCGCGGGTCGTCGAATTCAGCGAGAAATATCGAGCCTTTGAGTGATCGTTTTTCTGACCGGACGATAACCCAGGCTTGCACTTTGCTATTGCGTGAAACAGGAGAGGCGCTGCACGTCAACGAGCTCTACAACCTTCTTGTTGAGGGAGGATTTGAATTTAAGGGAAACAATCCAACGATCTCCATCGCCGTTTCACTAAACCGAAATACAAGATTTCGAAAGGTGGCACCGGGAACGTTTGATCTCGTTATTAGAGACGCTTCACAGACCGGGTCATAACTATTGGTCTGGTTCCCAAAAGAAACTGGTAAAAAACTCCGAAGTCGAAATAAATCTTGACTTTGGAGTTTTTGTTTTTATGATAGGGGCAATATGAAACTAACGCTGACTATCAACGGCGGTTCGCTTGCCGGTCAATCTTACGCACTGGAAACGGGACACCTGACGGTTGGTCGAGGCATCCATTGCAGTATTCGGTTTGATCCTTTTGGCGAAAAAATTGCCTCAAAGCAGCACGCGTTTATCGAGTCAAAACCTGATGGTTTTTACATTACCGACAATAAC
This sequence comes from Pyrinomonadaceae bacterium, assembly GCA_013003295.1. GTDB lineage: Bacteria > Acidobacteriota > Blastocatellia > Pyrinomonadales > Pyrinomonadaceae > Aridibacter. The sequence continues at coordinate 10,842 of JABDJV010000467.1, forward strand.
AGTACCAACGGGACATATGTAAATGGTCAGCGGGTACAGACGGTGAAATTGTCGACGGGCGATCGCCTGCAGTTTGGAACCAATGGGATTGAAGCGGGCATTTCGATCGAATCCGAGCAGCCTTCGCCGGCAGCGTTTGCGGGTGAAACCCTGCCTGACGTAAGTATTCCCGGTAACGCCGTAGATAAGATGCAGCTCGATCAGATCAGTCAGACGTTTCAACAGCAGCAAAGCCAGACAAGTATCGTCGAATCGGTATCGACGATCGGCCTTGGAAACTTCGAGGTCGAACCCGAAAAAAGTCAAACCGGAAAATACGTCGGAATTGCAATAACGCTTTTCGCCGTAGTTTTTTTAGGGTTGATCGTAACCGGAATAATGCTCCTGAGTTTGGGGCCAATTGCAGCGGTCGTAGCAGCCGTTGTTGCTTTTATTCCTGCAATTATCTATCTTTTCCCGATCGTGTGGCTTGATCGGTATGATCCTGAGCCGCTTTGGTTATTGTCTTTGTCGTTTGCATGGGGAGCGCTTGTCGCGGTGTTTCTTTCATTCATCATCAACACCGTAATCGGGACCATCGGAATGGAGCTCGGTGGTGCAGCGGCCGGAACGATCTTGGGAGCAGTCGTCTCCGCTCCAATATTTGAAGAGCTAACAAAAGGTGCCGGATTGCTGGTAATTGTGCTTTTCTTTAGAAAGTATTTTGACGGTATTCTCGACGGAATTATATTTGCCGGCGTGATCGCGCTTGGTTTTGCGACAGTTGAAAATGTTCTTTACTACGGAAGGGCGATACTTGGCGGCGGATTAAACGGTCTTTTGATCGTATTTTTTATGCGCGGTATTCTCTCTCCGTTTGCACATGTCACCTTCACAGCAATGACCGGTATCGGGTTTGGACTTTCCAGGGAATCGCACAACCCGATCATTAAATTTGGCGCGCCGATAGTTGGATTGGTACTGGCGATTGCGTTGCACGCTTTTTGGAACGGCGCGGCCGTATTGTTTGGCGGCGGCTTTTTCCTGATCTATCTGATAATCGAGATTCCATTCTTCCTGATCTTTGTGTCGTTTGCATTTTACATTATGTACCGGCAAAACATGATCCTTAAAGAAATGCTCGCGATCGATGTGGCCAGAGGTCTGATTCCCGAAGAGCATTTTGCAAAAGCAACATCGGCATTTAGAAGCACGGGGTGGCTTATCAGCAGCATATTTAGCGGTAAGTACCGTGCGACCAGCCGGTATATTCGTGCCATCGGAAAACTCGGATTGTCATACTGGCATATCCAGAGAGCGACTGCGGCGCAGGGACAGACCGCAAGTTTTCAGCAGAATCCTATTCTTCGTGAAGAGGTTTTAAAGTGGCGCGACGAAGTATAGTCTCAATCTTTCCTAAATAGACAATCAATTTTTGATGCGGGATAATCTAGGGAATACAAATTCCCGGAATTATCCTTTTTATTTTTATGAATCTTGAACTTACCGAAGAGCAGGAAATGGTGCGGAATTCAGTTCGTGAATTCGCTGAGAATGAGATCGCACCACTTGCCAGAGAATACGACGAAGAAGAGAAATTTCCTAGAAAACAGCTTGAAGGGCTGGCCGAGCTGGGGCTTCTTGGAATGATAATTCCTGAAGAATACGGGGGAACAGGATTTGATTCGGTTTCTTACTCAATAGCGCTTGAGGAAATTGCCCGTGCGGATGCTTCTGTGGCGGTCATCGTCGGTGTTACAAATTCTGTTTGCTGCTATCCGATCCTGAGTTTTGGAACGGAGGATCAAAAGCAGCAATTTCTTGTTCCGCTGGCAAAAGGTGATGAACTTGGCGCGTTTTGCCTGTCTGAGCCTCATGCCGGAAGCGACGCGACCAATTTGAAAACAAGCGCCGTAAAGGATGGCGCAGATTACATCATAAACGGAACCAAATCATGGGTTACCAACGGAGGCGAGGCGCAAACCCACATCGTGATGGCTGTCACCGGAGATAGTGGCGGAAAAAAAGAGGTGACGGCATTTATCGTGGAGGAAGACCGGGATGGATTGAGCGTATCCTCGGTCGAGCACAAACTTGGTCAAAGGGCGTCAAAAACCACCGAGTTAAGTTTTGAAGATGTTCGTATCCCGGAAGAAAATGTTCTTGGCGGTATCGGAAATGGAATGAAAGTGGCGTTCAACAGTTTGGATAACGGCCGAATCGGAATCGGATCTCTTGCTGTTGGAATCGCACAGGCGGCATTTGATGAGGCAAAAGAATACTCAAAAGACCGTGTGGCATTTGGTCGGCCGATCGCTGAGCATCAGGCAATCCAGTTCAAGCTCGCGGATATGGCGACAGAGATTGAAGCGGCGCGGCTCTTAACCCTTCAGGCTGCTTCGATGAAAGATTCTGATCATAAGAAAACGGGCGTTTATGCATCGATGGCTAAACTTTACGCCTCCGAGATGGCAAACACGGTTTGTGCGGACGCGATTCAGATCCATGGTGGAAATGGTTATTCCAGACACTATAATGTTGAAAAGTATTACCGCGATGCGAGGATCACCACGATCTACGAAGGCACCAGCGAGATTCAAAAGATCGTAATAGCTAGAGGAATTTTGAAGAATTAGCCGAGCGCAGTTTTGTAGTCCCGACGCATCTCAACGTTTCTTAGCGCAAAAAGTAAAATCACACACGTCGTGTGGATAGAATCTAAAATTGCGAAGACACTAGACCTCATACGGGAGTTGGGACTATGGCGATAATTCTGGGCATCGACGGTATTGGCGCGATGTCGAAATTTACCGGCGCTGATCATTTTCGCAATAGTTTTGTAAGGAGGATCGTCGAGAATTCGGGCTCCGTATCGCAGGAAAAGCTTTATCTGAGGGGACCGAAAGAAACGACCGGGAATATCGAGGATGCGATCGACACCGGCTACCGTTTTGTCCGGAGCCGGTTCCGGGCCGCCCAAAGCAACAGTCCGGTGCTGCTTACGGGGTACAGCCGCGGTGCCGCCGGTGTGATCATCCTCGCCGGAAGACTCAAGCAGCGAAACATCTCCGTAAATGCGATGCTTTTGTTCGATGCCGTCGGTCGGTTCGCGGAGTCGGAAACCATATCGATAAGCAAAAACGTAAAGAATGTTATGCATGTAAGAAGGCGCGCGGATTCAGGCTCACTCCAAAATTTAAGATCCGTGGGCACGCGTGCGAGCTCCGATACTAACTATGAAGAAAAGTTTTTCCGGTGCACGCATGGCGCGATTGGCGGCGTGCCTTGGGCTCCGCAAAAGGGAGAGGCGCTGAGCGACCTGATCGACGAAAGCCCCCTTGGCGCATCCGTAAGTGAACGAGGCGAGCCGACAAAAATTACTTTTCAGCAGGACGCGAAGGCTTCACGCGACGTATGGAATCATGTTCAGTCGTTCAGGGGAAAACATAACTACTTTTAGATTCAAAAATGTGAGGACTATCAATGGCGATCAAGTTCGGAATCGATGGCACGGGGCCAATGTCCAACACCACCTACGCCGCTAATTTTTCAAACAGTCACGTAAAGAAGATCTGCACCGGCGAAGGCGAATACGTTCGCGGACCGATAACACCCGGCGGGGGATTGCCGGAGGCGATCGATGCCGGGCTCGAATCAATAAAAGCCAAGCGTGAGAGCGAACCGGAAAGTCCAATTCTTTTAACCGGATTTAGTCGGGGCGGATTGGGCGTGGTGGTAATTGCCAAACAACTTCAAAGGCAAGATATACCCGTCAGAGCGATGCTTCTCTTTGATTGTGTCGACCGACACCTGGCGTACGATGCAAGTCGGATCCCCACCAATGTTGAAAATGTATACCACGTCCGGAGAGATCCGGCAGCAAGGTCACGGATGAGTTTTGGGAACGATGGCACAAAGTCGTCGCCGCCGACGGTTTACAACGAAAAATTCTTTATGTGTACACACGGCAGTATGGGCGGAACTCCCTGGAAACCCAAGCCCGGCCAGTCGTCCAATGAATATATAAACGAAGGCTACGGTGAGGCGTATATATCGACCGGAAACGCCGTTCGTGCCGTTTTTTACCGGACAAATATCACCTTCGCCCAGGATGCTCGTGTCTCTCAGGAGGTATGGCGCGATGTTCAGCCTTTCGCGCGCCAGCACAGCTTTGTCTAGATTAACTAAGAATTTTAGGATTTAAATAAGTCTAACCCAGCAAAAATAAGAAGATAAGTGGAAAAACAATTCCCAACGATGCGAGCTTCCATCCTCGCCTGAAAAATCCCTTCTCGCCCTTTTGAATGAACATGCCGGTGCAGGCAATGATAATCATCGCAATTCCGAAAATATCGGAATACCAAATCCAGGCCCAGTTAGTGTCTACATGGAGTTGGGTCATCTGGCCGAGAAGAGGGGTTTGCATGTAGTATTCCCGCTCTCCCTTTCCGGTTTTTAGGTCAACCAGGAATCGGTTATTCTCAAAATCTACCTGGAGTTTGTCGCCCCGCTCGCGGAATCCGCGAAACTTCGATTCCAGGTTCCATTGTTTTGACCGCTCGATGAGGTACTCTTTGGTGATCTCGTCCTTATTCTCCGGCAATTCTATCGTGACCGATTCCGTTCGATATGTGTAATTCTGCGGATGCCAGCTTCGACGATGGTTAAGGAAGATCCCCGAAAGTGCAAAGGCAATTATAAGCCCAAGAAAAAAATATGCGATGTCCCGGTGAACCGCCCGGTTGTTATATTTCATTTTGACCCCGATTCTTAATAAGCTCTTGCAAATACCACGCGCTTCGCCGATTCATTGCCGGAATAAACGCATTCTCCTGCCATCTCCATCGAATTAAGGGGAATACATCGAATCGTAGCCTTTGTTTCTTTCTTTATCTTATCCTCCGTCTCCGCGCTTCCGTCCCAGTGGGCCATGACAAACCCCCCTTTTTCGATCTGGTCTTTGAACTCGTCCCAAGTGTCCACAACAAAGGTATTGTCTTCCCGAAACGTCAATGCTTTGTTATAGATAGCATCCTGAATCTCATCTAATAGTTTAACTATTTTATCTTCAATTCCCTCGATCGGAAGTGTTTCTTTGGTCAGGTTATCGCGGCGAGCTATCTCGATCGTCCCATTTTCAAGGTCACGCATACCGATACCCAGGCGTATGGGAACACCCTTTAATTCATACTCAGCAAACTTATAGCCGGGTTTGTACTTGTCGTCATCATCGATCTTGACCGAAACCCCAAGTGATCTTAGGTTTTCGACTATCGGCTGAACTTTCTCGTTTATTTTCGCCAGATCTTCAGGCTGTCTGTAAATTGGAACCACGACAACCTGAATCGGAGCGAGTTTTGGCGGCAGCACCAAACCGCTGTCATCCGAATGCGCCATAACAAGGGCACCCATCATTCGGGTCGAAACTCCCCAGCTGGTCGCCCACGGGTATGTAAGCTCATTCTCCCGGTTTACAAACTGTACATCGAAAGACTTTGCAAAATTTTGACCCAAAAAATGCGAAGTTCCGGCCTGGAGTGCCTTACCATCCTGCATCAACGCCTCGATACAATATGTTTCAACCGCACCCGCAAATCTTTCCGCCGGGGATTTCAACCCTTGAATTACGGGTACAGCCATCCAGTTTTCAACGAAGTCCGCATATACCCCGAGCATTTGTTCGGTTTCTTCGATCGCTTCCTGCTCCGTAGCATGGGCAGTATGGCCCTCCTGCCAAAGAAACTCGGCAGTTCTAAGAAAGAGTCGTGTTCGCATCTCCCAACGAACAACGTTCGCCCATTGATTGATCAATACCGGAAGATCCCGCCATGACTGGATCCAATTCTTGTAGGAGTTCCAAATCACGGTTTCCGAGGTTGGACGAATTATAAGTTCCTCCTCCAGCTTTGCCTCAGGATCCACGATCAAGCCTTGGCCGTCGGGATCTGCCTTCAATCTGTAGTGGGTTACGACGGCACATTCCTTTGCAAACCCCTCGGCATGTTCCTCTTCTTTTTCAAGAAACGATTTTGGGACAAACAGCGGGAAATAGGCGTTTTCATGACCGGTCGCCTTGAACATATCGTCCAGTGCCCGCTGCATTTTTTCCCAAATCGCAAAACCGTATGGTTTGATCACCATGCAACCCCGGACCGGCGAATTCTCCGCCAATCCCGCACGCTTCACGGTCTCGTTATACCAAGCCGAGTAATCCTCGCTCCTTTTTGGAAGTTTCTTGCTCATAATCAATTCCTCTTAATACCACGCTCTCCGAACTTATAAAGGGTTAAATCATACGGCATTATCTGCTTATACTCAATCGAAAGCTTTTTAGTTAAACATTAACGTTTTCTGCATTTTACGGATCGGATATGTTAGATTATCGGTATGGGCGATTTCGAATTGGATTTTCAAGATACGGAGACTGCTTTTGCGGATAAATCCGACGCAGAATTGCGTGAAAAATACAGAATTTTCAAATTGATGAACTCGCCGATCTTAAATGGAATTGGAACAGCGTCAGCACAATTTGCGTTGACGATCGGCCTTCCGGTCGAATGGATCATCAAAGGCACCGTATTTGAGCAATTCTGCGGCGGAGAAACCATTGAGGAGTGTCAGCCGACCGTTGATAAACTTGGAGATTCAAATATTGGTACCATTCTGGACTACTCCGTTGAAGGGAAATCGGCCGAAGAAGATTTTGAGCGAACGAAAGAAGAGACGATTTTGAATCTCAAACGAGCCAAGAATGATATAGACATTCCATTTGCGGTATTTAAGGTAACCGGGATCGCGCCGCTTGGAACATTGGAGAAAGTGAGCAAGGGCGTAGAGTTGGTAAAAGAATCGAACATTACCAAATGGGCGAACGCCCGGAGGCGTGTGAGCGAGATCTGTGAATATGCGCATTCTATCGGGCAAGCGGTTTTTATCGATGCAGAGGAGTCATGGATACAGGAAGCGATCGACTTTCTTGCGACGGAAATGATGAGGAAGTACAACAGCGAAAAGCCGATAGTTTTTAACACCATTCAGCTCTATCGGCATGACCGGCTTGAGTATTTGAAGCATTCGCATAAACAGGCCCAAAAAGAAGGCTATCTCTTGGCAGTGAAACTGGTTCGCGGCGCCTACATGGAAAAGGAACGCGAGCGGGCGGCTGAGATGGGGTATGAATCACCGATCCAGCCCGACAAGGCGGCAACCGATCAGGATTTTGACCTGGCTATTGATTATTGTCTTGAAAACGTCGATGAGATCGCCTTTGTTGCTGGGACCCACAATGAAGAAAGCGTGCACGAACTAGCGAAAAAGATGGAAAAAAGAGGGCTCAGCCACGATCATCCGCATATTTTCTTTTCGCAGCTTTACGGGATGAGCGACAATCTGTCTTACGTGTTGGCTGATAAGGGGTATAACGTTTCAAAGTATGTTCCTTACGGCCCGGTTGCTGATGCGGTGCCCTATTTGATTCGCCGGGCCAGGGAAAACACATCAGTGCAGGGACAGGTCAGCAGGGAACTTGACCTGATCAGCAAGGAGCTCGAGCGGAGAAGTAAATAAACACTATGTTTTGCCCAAGTTGTGGAGAAGCAGATCAAAAAAAGGGAACCTATTGCCGAAAATGCGGCGGCTTCCTGGCGGATTTTGGGAAGGTGAAGTTATCGGAACGCCCCGTCGACGAAAACTTCACCGCAAACACCGTATTGACCGGGTTAACCGGCATTACGAGTCTGGTTTTGGCGATAGTCCTCTACATAATGTTTTTGGGGAGAGCAGATACCCCGGTGATCATATATATTGTCGCAGGATTTTTGACGGCAATGTTTGCCTGGCAGGTTCAGACATTTCTGCGTACGCTTCAGTTGAAGAAACAGTTCAGGAACCGCGATCGTCAGAAGGCTGAAATGGAATCTGCAGCGGTCGATTCCCAACCAACAAAGGAGCTATTGAATGAACCCGACCTGGGTAATGTTGTTCCGGCAAGCGTGACCGAGAACACGACAAATAATCTTAAAGAAAAGGTCAGGAGGTCAACGCAATCCGAGAAGTAGCCTTACGCTTCGGTCGGATATTTCGCGATTCGAATCGGTTTTCCATTCCTCCATTGTCTCCAGCTCTTCCTCGTTTAGCGGTTCATTCTTCATCCGGGAAGTTTGCGTGGCTTCAAATGCACGGTTTGTCAGCGCAGCATGGGGCAGGACAGTTGTTAAGTTTTCCGGATTTTCCAAAGCCTTGTCAGCCAGGTCTATATCCAAAAACATATCTTCATAGGCAGCCAAATGCCAAATGGTATCTTCTTCTGTGTGATCGATATCAAGGATCCTTAAG
>JABDJV010000496.1 GCA_013003295.1 Pyrinomonadaceae bacterium
CCCATGGGAGATGATGGGCGAAGTCGAGATTCAAAAATACTGGCTTGCCTGGCTTGTCGGAATGCCGGCTGAAACATCCCGCGCGATCTGCTCCCTGATTTTTTCGGGTGTCCTGGAAAAACTGCCAAAACTTCGAATCGCCTTTGCCCACGGCGGCGGCTCGTTTCCTTCGACGATCGGAAGAATAGAGCATGGATTCAACGTGCGTCCGGATCTATGCGCGATCGATAACGATGTAAACCCGCGGGAATATTTGGACCGAATCTATTTTGATTCCCTCGTACATTCGCCCGAGATGCTCAGATATCTGGTGGACCTCGTCGGCCCGGAGAGAGTTGCGCTTGGAACGGATTATCCTTTTCCACTTGGTGAGCTGGCACCGGGGAAATTGATCGAATCGAGTGGTTATGACGATCAGATAAAAGCAACGCTTCTTCACGGCGCAGCTCTCAATTGGTTGAATTTGGATAAAGGCCTATTTAAGTAAAAAGGGGAATGTCTTCAGACATTCCCTTTTGGTGGGTATGGGCAAGGACCATTTCGTTTGACAAGCAATAGCTTCCTTTCGTTTATGACGTCTCCGTCGGTCACCCAAACGAAAAAACCGGGAGATTGTTTGTCAAAACTCCCCGCATTAGGATTCGAAACACGTAAGCTTGCAAAAACCCGGAGGGGGGCAGCTGATCGTTGAATTAGGTTTCTGCGTTCTTTAATCGAACCCAAAAGCAATGACAAAAATTATCTTTGAAGTTTTTTACCTCATTTTTTGCCTTCACTTATATAACGCGCCGTTTTGTGGAAAAGAGTACAGAAAAACTTTTTTTAGCGGATTTGAAATTTGTTGACCTGCAAAAGTTCTCGATATATCCTTATTATTATTAGATATACAGGATTTTGGTCACCATGAAACGAACGCATGAGATCACTCGGATGCTCGATAAATGGAGCAATGGAGATGAGCAGGCATTGGAGGATCTTATGCCTCTGGTCTACGGTGAACTGCGTAAACAGGCGGCCAGATTTCTTCGTAAAGAGCGTCCAAATCACACGCTTCAGACGACGGCCCTGATCAACGAGGCTTATCTGAAGCTGATCGACCAGCGAAAACTGCATTTTGACAGTCGCGCCCACTTTTTTGCTCTCTCGGCAAGGTTAATGAGGCGAATACTCGTGGATCACGCGCGCAAAAAGAACCGTGAAAAGCGCGGAGGCAATGCGGAAACGGTCGCTTTTGATGAAATGACGGTCGCCGATCAGAATGGTATGAGTGTCGATCTGCTGGCGCTTGATGAGGCTCTCAGCCGGCTCGAAAAACACGATGAGCGACTGGCCCGAATCGTCGAACTCAAGTATTTCAGCGGATTGAGTTTGGTAGAAACCGCGGAGGCACTAAAAATCTCGCGCACAACAGTTGCAACTGATTGGGCGATCGCAAAGGCGTGGCTATTTCGCGAGCTGACCAAATAGAACCGTACTATCTTTGATGTAACGGCGCGTTAGTATTGTATAGGCATCTTTCATGATCGTAGATTGCGTCGGATGTCTATGGTTTCAAACTAAGTAGCAGACTATGGAGCGGTCGCGGTGAATGACAAATGGCATCAGGTAAAAGAAATTTTTGTTGATGCATTGCGTCAGGAAGCCGTTGACCGCTCTGAGTTTATCGAGAAACGCTGCAGCGGGGATATGGGGCTGAAAGCGGAAGTGGAATCCTTGCTTTCCTCATACGACAGTACGGAATCATTTTTAGAATCACCGGCGGTTGGGGAGGTTGCAGAACTTTTAGCGGCTGATTCCTCAAGACTCAAAGACGGCGACTTTCTTAAACACTATCGCATCGTAAAGAAAATTGGCGCAGGGGGGATGGGCGAAGTCTACCTTGCTTCCGATACCAAACTCGGGCGGCAGGTGGCGATAAAGATACTTAGCGAATCCTTCGAATCCGGTCATTCCAATCTAAAACGATTTTTTCTTGAGGCAAAAGCGGCTTCCGGTCTGAACCATCCAAACATAATGGTCGTTCACGAGATCGGTGAGTTTGACGGAACCCATTACATTGCAAGCGAATACGTGGAGGGCAAGACGCTTTCTCAGGTAATAGCCAAGAGAAGCCTCTCGCTTTTGGAGATCGTCGACATCTCAACGCAGATCGTCAGCGCCTTGGCAGCGGCCCACCGGGTCGGAATAATACATCGCGATATTAAATCCGATAATTTGATGCTGCGCGCGGACGGCCTGGTGAAAGTTCTGGATTTTGGCCTCGTGAAGATGGCCGAAAAAAAGGGAATGGAAGTTGATTTCGACGCTGCAACCCAAGAATTGATGAATACGCGCGACGGCATGATCCTTGGAACTGCCGCTTATATGTCGCCCGAGCAGGCACGCGGAAAACCAGTCGACCTAACGGCGGATATCTGGAGTTTTGGTGTGGTCCTATACCAGTTAGTGACCCGTGCGCTTCCTTTTCCGGGCGAAACACCGAGCGATATAATCGCTTCAATTCTCAAAAGCGAACCGGAAACGATCAGAAAATATGTATCGGATGTACCGGAAGACCTCGAAGTTATCGTTCGGAAATGTCTACAGAAGAACCCCATCGATCGATATGCCTCTGCCGGTGAATTGTCCGAAGCGATAAAACTACTAAAGCACCGGTTGGAATTTGGCGGAAACACCGAACCGCTAAAACACCGCGTAAGTGAAGATCCGCGGCCAAATCTGGCCACCGACGGGAAATTAACTGCAGTAACGGCTGCCCCATCGGGTTCGGGATCGGCAGTAAATAACTCCTACGTAAGCGAGATAGTAACCGGAGCGAAGGCACGCCCGGCCTTGTTTGCGTTAATATTGGCGTCGGTTGCGCTGGTAATGACAGCCGGATATTTTGGCGCCTCGCGACTGATATGGTCTTCGCCGCCAAGGGATTCATTCCGGGAAATGCGCCTGGCAAAACTAACCTTTGAGGGCAGCGCAACAAATGTATCAGCGGTTTCGCCCAACGGAAAATATATTGCCTACGCACGTGAAGAAGGCGGAAAGCAGGCTTTGATCGTAAGACAGGTAGAAACTTCCGGCGTTGTCGAACTGATTCCGCCGGCCGATATTGATTATGAGGGTTTGTCGTTTTCACCGGACGGAAACTTTGTTTACTACGCCACCGAGAAGTCTGGGAGCGGAAACGAACTTTTTAGGATTCCCGTTCTCGGCGGTTCCGCGAAGAAAGTGATCAGCGGCCTTGGTATTAGATGGGCGTTTTCGGCCGAAGGGGAGAAAATAGCCTATATCAGGTCGAAAACCTCGCTTTTTGTTGCGAACGTCGACGGGAGCGATGAGCAACAGATATCAAATTTACCCGAGGGTGAGGTTGCTTCTTTTCTCAGCTGGAGTCCAAAGAAAAATACGATCGTTGTCGCAACTTATTCAAGACCCGATTCACGGGCGCATTTGGTCGCGATTGATATGGACGACGGAAGCCGGAACCGTCTAAATGCCGGAAACTGGAAGGTAGTCAGCGGTTTGCGTTGGTTAGCC
>JABDJV010000006.1 GCA_013003295.1 Pyrinomonadaceae bacterium
GGCTGAAATAATGCAAAGACGATACCGGAAACAAACGCAAACGAGAAGGCCTGACCTCGAAGCTTTTCGACGAACTCGTCTTCAAACGGCTCTTTCGCCAATGCGATCAGTGTCAACGAGATAAGAATTACATTCTTCAGAAGCAGCTTTACCGCCTCGCCGGTTTCGGTAAGGATCGCGGCTCCGAGCAAGGATGCGAGCGAAACGACAAACATTCCGATCCCGATCCTCCGGAAGTATTCGGGCAGAAGAAACTTTTTTGCGAATTTATCAACGCTGCGGCGTTCGCACTGGTATATATCTTGTAGGTTCATAGTTTTAAATAATTACACGAAGGAGCTTTGCCAGTATCTTGAGCGAGCCTGATTCATCCAAGGCCAACGCGAAAATAAGAAGAAGAAAAACTGCGCATAGTAGTGCTAATTTAGGCCCCTTGCAAACATGTCTTGACAGCTCACATTCCGTAATCATGTGTAAATCAATTTCTCACTGTTTCATTATTTTAGTTCTGACTTAAAAATAGTAAAAGAAACTAGTCAATATGTAAAGCATACTTGACATCAGGTATCGAGTCAAGACTGCGTTTGCCACGCCAAACGAAAATTACTAAGATTCAAACGAAATGAACGGTTTGGAAATTGTTGATCTGAAAGAGTCGAATTTTCTGCAAAAGATCCTGAGGCGGGAACCGAGGGAAAATGCATTCTTTGAGATAAATAATCTACTCGCGAGTGTGCCGATCCTGGAATTGGATAAGGCTTCGATCGATTCTCGTCTTGAAAAGTATGGCGTTTCAAAGGAAGATGCGCGATCAAGGCTCAACAACATGTATTCGATAATTCTTGCGCATTTTGTGAAAGATTGGGAACTCACCAACCGGCAGCGCAAATCATTAGCCCATCTCCAACACCTACTAAGTCTCGACCGGCAAGAAATCAGTTCGATTAACTCATCTACTATATTTCCGATATATCGAAACTATGTGCGGGAAAGGCTTTCGGACGGAGACATTTCAAATGAAGAAAAGCAGCGGATCGAACAATTGTCCGACCAACTCGGACTGCCAAAAGGTTTTGCGCGTGAGATCTATTCAGTCGAAGCGAGCAAATACCTGCATTCTGTTCTAAAACTTTCTCTTTCGGACGGTATGCTTTCTGACGGGGAAGAAATGGAATTGGATAAAATTGCCAGGGGTTTAGGAGTCAAGTTGGAATTTGATGCGGATGCGAAAGGGAATTTAGATCGGTGCAGGTATCTATGGAAACTACATATTGGCGAGCTTCCGGAAATCCAGCCTCCTATCCGACTGCCAAAGAAGGAGAAGTGTTTCGGATACGTAAAGGCCGTGCATTACGAAGTAAGTCGAAAGAAAGTCCCGGTCAAATACAGTGGTTTTGACATTCTACCGAGGGAGCATCAGGTAGCCTTTCACGCGGGCAGCATTGGAAGCGTTGTCGCCCGTGCGGAAACGAAAAGGCTTTTAGACAAAGGCATCCTGTATTTCAACGGCACTCGTCTTTTTTTCAAAGGAAATTTGGCATCTAGCCAGTTTCACTACAAAAATCTGATCGGAGGCACCTTTTATTTGAACGGATTATTGGTGGAGCAGATTCGCGGACGTGATCAGTTTTTTAAATTTTCGGGGGATTTGCAGGCGATCAAATTAATATTTGATGCGCTGATGACAAAAAGCCGGAGCTAAAGTTATCCGCCATGACAATAAAAAATTGGCGAATCCTGTGATAGACTAAAGTTTCACATCACCCCGAACTATTAAAATCAGGATTCGATCACGATTGAAGTATCCTTAAATCTACGCCGTGAGGAAAGAATGAGAAGAGTTTTCTATATTTTAATTCTGGTATTTTGTTTTTCCGCGCTCAGTTTTGCACAGTCCGGAAGAAAGGTCGAGCAAAAATCAACAACCGTTTCGCCTGGCGAAAAACCGATATTTTCTGAAACCAGCATTTATAAGCGGCGTCGGCTCTATAAGCCGATTGATCAGGGAAAGTTAAAGAAAAAGAAGAAAAAAAGAAAATCACGAAAATCGAAAAAGAAAAAAGCTGACATCACCCCGGTCATATTAGGTGAAGAAGAAGCCGACGATATTATTAAGATCGAATCAACGCTCGTGACGATACCGGTTTCAGTATATAGCCGGCAGGGGCTGTACATTCCGAATTTAAGAAAAGAAGATTTCAAGATATTTGAAGACGGAGTAGAGCATGACATTGCCTATTTTGGGACGACCGATAAACCGTTCACCGTAGTCCTGTTGATCGACACTAGTCCGTCGACCGCATACAGCATTGGCCAAATCCGGGAGGCGGCAAAGGTATTCGTCGATGAACTGAAGCCGCAAGACAGGGTAATGGTTATCTCATTTGACCGCAGTGTTGATGTTCTGACAAATCCCACAAATAGCCGGAAAAAGATCTACAAAGCGATCGACAAGGCAGATTTCGGGGGAGGAACCTCTCTCTATGATGCCGTCGAATATGCGTTGGAAAAGAAGCTGAATAAAATCAGAGGCAGGAAGGCTATCGTCTTGTTCACTGACGGTGTGGATACCACTTCTCGGGGAGCAGATTATCTTGAAAATATAGCCGAAGTCGAAGAATCAGACGTCACGATCTATCCGGTCTACTACAATACGTACCGGCAAATGGTCAGGCAGGACATTTCCCGCAACCCTATGGGCAGCCGCGGAGGCTATGGAAACGTGGTTGGAATTCGCGCGAAGGATTATGCTTTGGGCCGCCAGTATCTGCTTGAATTATCGGGCTCCACCGGCGGCAGGATTTTTTTGCCGACAAAGACTGCAGATGGGCTTCGGAATGCATTTCGAGGGATTGCAGAGGAGCTTCGCCACCAGTACAACATCGGCTACTATCCGGAAAAAATTGGCAAACCGGGAGACGTAAGGCAGATAAAGGTGAGAGTTTATAAGCCAAAAATGGTGGTAAGAAATCGAACCAGTTATACCGTTGGCCGCAACAAAGAGGTTCTGGGAAAGAACTAGACGAGACACTAGATTTGGTTTTATGATAAGTCCGGAAAACTTTTCGGACTTTTTTTGCGTCTGACGCATCATAAAGAAGATTTTTAACCAATGAAATAGATAGTTATGAGAAAATTTACGATAGGATTCGTTCTGATTTTGAGCTTCGTGGTCGTAGGTTTGTCCCAATCCGGACGGAGAATCGCCACCAAAGCGACTCCGATACCAACGACGATCGAAAGAGCGGAGGACGTTTATTCCGAGTCGAGGCCATATAAACCCGTCAGGGTTTACCCGCGCGATTATAAGAAAAAGAAAAAGAAAAAAAAGAAGAAATCCAAGAAAAGATCGCAGAAGCAAGCGGTCACGAACCAAACGACCGATGACCCGGATTTGATCAAAGTAGATTCGACCCTGGTAACGATTCCGATTTCCGTTCATGACCGCAACGGGCTTTATATACCGGACTTGCGGCAAAATGAGATCAAGATCTTTGAGGATGGGAAGGAGCAGGAGATCGCTTACTTTGGCTCATCCGAAAAGCCGTTTACTGTCGTGCTTCTTCTTGATACCAGCCCCTCAACGGAATATAGGATCGAGGAGATTCAGAGAGCTTCAAGAGCATTTGTTGATCAGTTGAAGCCTGAGGACAGCGTCATGGTCATTGAATTTGACGCAAACGTTCATGTGCTGACTGAGGCGACCAAAGATCGAAAGAAGATCTACAAAGCGATCCGCAAGGCCGATTTTGGTGGTGGCACATCCCTTTATGATGCCGTCGAATTTTCGCTCGAAAAGCGTCTCGAAAAGATCGAGGGCAGAAAGGCGATCGTGCTCTTTACCGACGGGGTAGACACGACCTCGCGCGGCGCAGATTACGGGGAAAATATAGTCGAAATGGAAGAATCGGATGTGCTCGTTTTCCCGATTTACTACAATACATATCTGGACAATCGACGAGGCCGGAACCCGTTTCCACGCAGGGGAGGCATATTTGGGCGAGCTCCGATCGGTACACGACCTGAGGACTATGCTCTTGGAAAACAGTATCTTGAGGAGCTTGCTGCGGTTACCGGTGGAAGGGTGTTTACTCCAAACAAGACCCCGGGAGGGTTAACCAAAGCTTTCGAAGGAATCGCTGAGGAACTCAGACGCCAATACAATATCGGTTATTATCCTTCAAAAGAGGGCGTACCCGGCGAGCGCAGAAAGATCAAAGTTCGTGTGTATCGGCCCAAGTTAATTATCAGAGCTCGCGACAGTTATATCGTCGGGGATAACAAGGTTGCGGATAATTAATTTTTTCGATGACAAGTCCCGGCGGGACGATCGCCAATAGCCCCGTCATTTATAGCGGGGTAACGATTGAAAGAACGTTGGTCGCCGAACCCACCGATAAATCGTTGGGCTATTTACAATCGTCCCATTCGGAACTTTGAAAAGAAGCTCCTGACCTTACCTGCCTCACGCTATTAATTAAGAAAAAGATCTTTTGCTAGACTAGAATCGTGGTCAAAATGTATCCATTGGAACTGTTAGGAGTATGAAATGATTTTCAAAGTCTTTCACAAGGGTAAAAACGTATTGTTTGCCTGGATCGTATTTCTCGTCTTTGGACTGTTTTTATTCCAATTCAGTGTTTATCCTAAGCTAAAGGCCGCAGGCGAAAACAGGGAATTACCGGAAGAGAGTTTTGGGTATTCCACCGACTATTTTTATGGATTCGTGGACAAGATCTCAGAAGCAGGAAGGGCGATGTACTTCAATTTTCAGCTTTTGGATCTTGTCAATGCCTTGCTCCTCGGAATTACTCTTTTTGCGACACTGACTTATTTCTTAAACAGGATCACGGATAAGAAACTTGCCCGCGTGATCTTAGTGCTACCGGTTTTAGCAGCGCTTTTCGATATTCTGGAAAACGCTTCGATCATATATTTGCTCTCAGATTTTCCGGACCGGATCGGAGCGCTTACGCAGACGGCCAGCTTGTTTACAAAATTGAAATTGACGGCGGGAAGTTTGTCGGGCTTGTTTGTCCTGATATGCGGCGTGATCGTTCTTGTTAAATTTATGGTCGATAAATGGCGGCGTTAATTAATTTCGTCGCCGGGAAGATCCCAAGCTAGACCGCCGCCTTCGATCAGCGTTTTCGTCCTTTCCAGTTCGTTTTCCATCCCAAGTTCGAGAAAAATTGCCCTAGACGATTCGAGCTTATCCCGACAGTCAGAAGGCTTTGAGTAGATTGCGAAATCCCTAAGAGTGCGCGCAAATTCTGCTTTCATCGCAGACTCTTCAAAAGTTTGAAGAGCAATTTCGAAACACATGTTGGAAGAGTGCTGTTTGCCCTCAATTTCGACGGCTTCACCGAGTTTGGCAATGACACTTCCTAATACCCGCCAGGCGCAAGCAACATTTTCGTTGTTTTCCGCGGCCTGAGAAAGCCGAAGCGATTCTTTTCCGCTTTCGAGAGCCTCTTTTGTTTTTCCTTGACCATTGAGCGATTCAGCCAGGAACCGGTACGTTTCGGGTAAAATAAAATGTCCCTGCTCCCCGGTTAGCTCAAACACCTTTCGGAGGCTCCTCTCAGCACCGACAAAATCTCCGAGCAGAATTTCAGCTCCTCCCATATTGCTCATGATCATTACTTCGGAGTTTTTTGCACCGATCTCTTTTGCCGCGCTCAACGCCTGCTTATAGTATTCGATCGCTTTCGGAGCATTTCCACGCAGTCGCATTTGCTCACCTATACTGTTTAACCCGTTTGCGACGGTTCTGGCGTCACCTATAGAACGCGAAACTTCGATCTCTTTCTTTTCATACTCTAGGGCTTTGTCGAAATTTCCGAGAGACATGTTTCCGACCGCCAGAATGTGATAGCTATTCGCCAATACTTTCGCACCGCTTCGATCAAAATGCTTCGCCCGACCCAGAACTTTTTCCCCTAGTTCCACAACCTTGGTGAATTCACCCAGGGAATACAGGGCGCGGGCTTTGCGGTACAGCCCCTTAGCTTTGAGAATTTGAAGTTCTAAGTCATTTTCGTCTGACGGCAGCTCTTCGATTCTCGTCGCGGTTTCAAGCGCCGTTCGGTTGTTTCCATTTTCGAGGTTAGCAAAGCTGAGTCCGAGAAAAGCTTCGGCCTGGTACCGCTGATCTCCGGCCTTTTCAGCCTGCTTGAGAAGTTTCTCGAATACGACGATCGATTCCTCAAATTTAGCCATTCGATGAAGCGCGTTACCAAGTCTTTTGCGCCAATCCAATTCTCGAGCAGTAACTTTATCGTTGCGTTGAACCTGCCCCGATAAACTCAAAGCCTTGGAGAAAAATACGGCGGCGGCCTCGGGAGAATGAGTTTTCCTGGCATAATCGCCGGCCCGTCCGTACCAAACGGAGGCATCTTCAAACGAACCGGCACGCTCAAAATGTTCGGCGATCATCGAAGAGTGGTCGTTTTTCCCGTCAATGTCAGTTCTAACGAGCCATTCAGCAACTCTTTGATGGTATCGTTTTCTATCTTTTAGCAGGACCGTTTCATATACGACGTCCCGGAATAGTAAGTGTTTAAAAACGTATTCCCTGGAGTCTTCAAACACAGAATTTTCATGCCGATAAATGATCTCTTTTTCTCTTAGCGATCTCAGAACCGCTTCCTGATCTCTTTCCTCCTCAAACTCGTTTAAGGCGCCAATCCAAAATTCAAATCCGATAACCGCGGCATATTGCAGCGTGACTTTTTCCATTGTGGAAAGCTGGTCAAATCTTGCCTGAAGAACCCCATTTAGCGAGCTCGGCATCGGCAGATCGTTAAGACGAGTCTCATCAACGGCCCATTTCTCAAATTCTGTGGTAATGATCCTCTGGTCGATCATCATCTTGATCAGTTCCTCGGCATAGAACGGATTGCCATTTGCCGTTTTTACGACCAGTTTGACGAGTTTCTTGGCAGGTTTGTCGAGACGACGCAAGACATCTTTTACAAGAATACGAGTTTCTCGATCAGAAAGAAGGTCGAGATGTATTCGTGTGTGATTTCGGAGACCTTCCATCCAGTGAGGCCTACGTTCTAAAAGCGATGGACGGGCAAAGCCGAGAACCAGTAACTTTGCTCGGGGAATCGCAGTGATCAACTGCTCGAAAAAACTAAGCGAGTCTTCATCCGCCCAATGAATATCGTCAAGGTTTATTACTACAGGTGAATCACGCGAGACCGCGTCAAAAAATTGTTGGGCGAAAGATAGAGCGCGCTCACGAAATTGCCGCGGGTCGTCTTTGATTCCACGGAAATGAACGGAGCCGGAGTAATCTAAGCTGATCAAATTGCCGAGGAAATGCGTTAGCTCCTCGATCTCGCTCTCCGAAATTCCAGTGCTCACGGAAAGTATATCGCGAATTCCTTTCCCGAATTTCTCCCTGGCAATCGAATCTGGATCGGTGTCGAAAATTTCGAAGCGAAAAGCAAAAACATCTCGCAGCAGAGAAAAGGGAAGATTGTTAAGACCTTCATACGCCCGGGCGTTAAAGACACGAACCTTTTCGGGTATTAATTCCAGCTGATCTCTGAATTCGTAAAGAAGTCGGGATTTTCCCAGACCCGCTTCGCCCAAAACCGTTATTGCCTGCAGCTCGCTTTCTTCAAAAACCGAGTAAAGTGCGTCAAGCAGCTTATCCATTTCGCCCTGTCTGCCGATCAGGTTTGTTTCGATACCTCCAACGCCGCGGGTTTCTAATCGAAACGCACGGGATTTGGAACGGTCAATTCGATAAACTCTGATATTTCGCGTCTCTTTTTTTAGCTTGAGCTTGTGCGAGATTTTTTGGGGCGTGATATCAAACACCCCGCGTATGTGTCTGTAGGTGCCATGGGAAACAAGCACTTCTCCGGCTTTGGTTTCGATCGCCAGACGCTTTGCGACGTTTAATACTGGACCTGAAAGCTTTAGCTTTTCGGTAGTTTCATCGAGACTGATCAAACTCATACCCGTATCAAGCCCAATCCTTAAAAGACCGTTATTCATATCTCCACCCACGGAAACTTCCTCCGGATCGAATTCGCAGCTAAGATTTTTTTTGAAGTAATTTAAGATGGACTTCTGTAGAGAAAGGGCTGTTCTTATAGCTCGTTCGGGATCACCTTCACGCGTCATACTCGAACCCCAAATAGCCGAAAAACCATCGGGAAAACGCCGATGGATCTCTCCGTCGCCATCGGAAACGACCATCGTGATCTGAGACCAAAGTTCGTCCCAATAACGAGCTGACTCCTCGGGGTCCAACGTCTCGAAAAGCTCTGACAACGTTTCGATATCGGCATAAAGAAGGGTAACTTGTTTGCGCTGTTCAAAAGCGGGTCTTGATATTGTCCGGGTCGGAGCAGCTTCACGCATCGTTAGGGTTTCGGTCTGCGCTCGAACGGATTCGGATGAAAGGCTTCCCGCGATCGGGAGGTTGAGTTTCGTCAAATCATCGACGACCTCACGAATGGTTTGGTATCGGTGTTCCGGGCTTTTAGCCAAGCACATTTCTGTGATCTCTTGCAAAGATCCAGGGATATCACAGTTTTGTTCGTTCAGTGGAATCGGGTCTTCGTGAATGATCTTGTGCAGGCAATCAATCGCGGAATCAGCTACAAACGGTTTTTCTTTCGCTAGCGTTTCATACAAAATACAGCCGAACGAAAAAATATCAGACCGCGCATCAATTTCCGACGAGCCCCGTGCCTGTTCGGGGGACATATAACCAACAGTGCCAAGAATAACTCCGGATCTGGATTGATGTTCCTGGAAATGATTGAGTTCCGCTTCTTTATCGACCAACTTAGCCAACCCGAAGTCAAGGACCTTGGCATAGCCATCCGAATTGATCATGACATTCTCGGGTTTTAGATCACGGTGAGCAATACCGGCAATATGGGCTTTTGAAACCCCTTCACCAACCTGGCAGAGATATTTGATAAGTTTGTCTAACGAGACTCGTTTCTCATAAATGTAGGAATTGAATATTTCGCCCTCGATATACTCCATCGAAATGTAGTGCACCGTTTCTTCGGAAAAAGCGGCTTGACCGACCTCATAGATGGTCAGAATGTTCGGATGGTTTAGGGCAGAGGCGGCCCTTGCTTCGTGGACGAATCTTTGCAGACGATCAGAATTTTCAACCATTTCCGGTGGAAGGACTTTAAGGGCAACTTTTCGTTTTAATTCTTCGTCACGGGCGAGATAGACTTCGCCCATACCACCTTCCCCAATTACTGATAAGACTCGGTAGCGCCCAATTTTGGCACCTACCAGATTTGATTTTTCGCGCTCCTGGATAAGAGAGGCAGCCAAATCCTCTGGTGAGCGGTCGATGAAACTGCCAGTTTCGTAGGTCGAGAGTAGAGATTCAACCTCTTTGCGTAATTCCGGATCATCGCCGCACTTGCGTTCGATCAATTTGTGCCGCGCTTGATCATCGAGTTCTACAGCCTCGTGATAGATCTCTTCAATCTGTTTGAATTTTTGGGGATTCATTGATCGAGAATACGTTAGGATATCGGATCAGTTAATTCGCGTAGCAGCCAGGTTCTGGAAAATTTCCAGTCTCGCTTGATCGTTTCTCTTGAAACATTCAGGACCTCAGCTATCTCGTTTAGCGTAAGCCCTCCAAAGTATTTCAGTTCGACAACCCGACTCTTTCTATTGTCGAGTTTTTCCAGTGCATTTAATGCTTCATCGAGGTCGATTATTTCGCTTGCTCGTCTTGGTGAAACGATCATTGTCTCGTCGATCGCGATACGAGTTTTGTTTTCACCACGCTTTTTTGTCATTTTTGACCGGGCATAGTCGACCAGAATATGGC
>JABDJV010000148.1 GCA_013003295.1 Pyrinomonadaceae bacterium
GAATCGGAAGGACCGCCTATTTAAAGGGTAAGCTCTACCGGAGAGGAACAGTTTTTAAGAAACATCCCTATGGCCTCAAGGACATGGAAGCAAAGGTTTTACCGCCAACCCTCTATGGAATGAATCTTCGTTTGATGGGAAACGAGGTCCGAAAAAAGATAAAAACCCTGGCGGATTTCGACAAGATGTCTTTGGCAGATGCTCTCCGAAAAAACGGCGTTTCGAAAAAGGCGATCGAACTTATCAATATTTCGCTCAATTACAATTCCGTCGAAACGGTTTCGGCGGGCGGTGTTTTATATGATGCCGGGAAGCGCCGCACCGCGGGTACGATACCGATCAAGATCACGGGCGGAAATGATTCGATCCCGAGAGCGCTTGCAGCCAGTGCGCGGGAGGCCGGTGTCAAATTTTTGCTTCGATCGAAGGTGAAGAAGATCAGCCAAAATGATTGCGGCGTGAAAGTAACTTATGAAAATGGTGTTGGTGAGATCCAGACTCTTGAGGCTGACAAATTCGTTTGCACGATCCCATTTTCGGTCCTTAAAAAAGTGGAATTCTCGCCGGCGCTGCCGGCCCAAAAGATGAAGGCGATCAACGGGCTCGACTATACTCAGAATACAAAAGTACATTTGCAAACCAAATATGCTGAATGGGATAAACGCTCGTTAGGATCGAGTATTTGGACGGATACACCGATCGAACGGATCTTTTCTCCGGTTGCCACGCTCGGAGATGAACGGGCGATCTTTAGCGTTTGGACGGATGGCGATGGGTCGAAGGTTTTGGAAAACATGCCCGAAGATGAGCGGATGACATTCGCGCAGGGAAAATTCGAAGAGATTTTGCCCTTTATGAAAGGGAGCGTCGAACGGACTCACACCTTATCCTGGTCGCAGGATGAGTTTGCCAAGGGGGCCTACTCAC
Source organism: Pyrinomonadaceae bacterium (assembly GCA_013003295.1). Classification (GTDB taxonomy): domain Bacteria; phylum Acidobacteriota; class Blastocatellia; order Pyrinomonadales; family Pyrinomonadaceae; genus Aridibacter. Next base: position 928 of record JABDJV010000148.1, read on the forward strand.
ATTTCAAGGTTGGACAGCTTTCGTCGATCGGTCCGCACATCAGGACCGCAGTCGGAAATTTACATTTCGCCGGTGAACACACTGCCGAAAAAGCGCCCGGTATGGAAGGTGCATTGGAATCGGCGGAGAGAGTTGTCGCCGAAATAGCCGAAACCTAAAGAAAGACGATTCCGCTATCACTAAGACAGTCTCCATTAGAAAACCGATGGGTAAAAAAAAAGCAAACTTCGCAGACTCACGCATCCCGCTATATTACCAGCTCGAAAACGTTCTACGTGAAAAAATAACCTCAGGGGCCTTTCAGGGAGGCGAACGTCTTCCGACCGAGATCGAGCTGATTGAGGAATATGGCGTTTCGCGGATCACCGTCAGGCAGGCACTTCAGGCGCTTTCTGAGGATGGACTGATTGAGCGTAAACAGGGAAGGGGCACATATGTTTCGGCGCGGAATTCCCGGAAGCGAAAGTCTTCTAACAGGATACACCTTACGGGTTCGCTTGATGAACTCATTGCCCTGGGAATGGATGCACCGGTAGAAGTTTTGGAAATGAACCGGGTCGAGGCCGATACCCACGAAGCCGAATCACTCGGGATCGAGGTTGGGACAAAGATCTACCGTCTGAAGCGCCTTAGTCTAAACGATGAGAAACCCCACAGCCTGATAACGAATTATTTGCCCGAGGAGATCGGCAAAAAGCTTACGATGGAAGAATTATCAAGCGGCGCTCTGCTTTACGCGGTGGAAAAAAAACTCGGCTATACCCTCGACAATGCAAGGCAAGAGATCCGCGCCGAACTCGCCGATCCGTACGTTTCAAAATTGCTTGATGTGCGTGTCGGCACCGCACTTTTATCGACTGAGAGAACGGTTTATACGGATCAGGGGCAACCGGTCGAATTCGTACATACGCTCCATCGAAGCGATATTTATGGTTATTCGGTGAAATTTGTCAGGGAAGAAAAATAAAATAAAACACATAGGCAGACAGGACTGCGGACGGTTTCTCAAATACGAAAAAAACATTTTCGAGGGGTTATGAGAGAGAGGGGTGGAAGTCAGGAGTCAGGAGTCGGGAGCCAGGACACAGGGGTCCGGAAACCATAGATAGTGGTCGGGAAAAATATTGGCGGAAACCAAACAAGGTAAGTTTTTTTATGGCTGGATAATTCTTGCGATCGCCGTGCTCGCTTTGCTCATCAGCAACGGACTGTCGATCGGCGGTATTCCTGTCTTTTACAAGCCCTTACGGGAAGAATTCGTCGAATCGGGCGCGGTCGCCGCCGAAAATGCGGAAAGTTTTATCGCGCTTGGAGCAACCCTTACTTTTCTCACGGCCGGAATAATTGCACCCTTTGCGGGCTGGCTGATCCAGAAATTTTCGATCCGTGCGATGATGCTGATCGGCTGCGTTATGTTAGGCAGCGGCCTGGTTTTGCATTCGCAGGCAATGAATGCATCGATGGTTTACGCTTCAAGAGTTATGATGGGCGCGTCCCTGGGATTTGTCGGCGTCTTGGCAACGACGGTTTTGGTTTCAAATTGGTTTGTAAAAAAACGCGGGATGGCGCTTGGGATCCTTTTGACCGGAACAAGCATCGGCGGAGTTGTAATACCGCTTGTTGCAACGCCGCTGATCGTTGAATACGGTTGGCGGACGGCGATGATAATGGTGAGCCTTGTGATCTGGTTGATCCTGATCCCTGCGACGATATTTATAGTCAAAAACAACCCCGAAGACGTCGGGCAGCTTCCCGATGGGGATCTGCAGCCGGACGAAGTATCTGAAACGGGTGACGGCGAGCCGGTAAAGCGACTGCTCACCGGGTTAACGCTTAGGGAGGCTATAAAGACGCCCATCTTTTGGGTCTTTGGGATCTGCGCGGCGCTGGTCTTTTACCCGATCTTTGTTGTCAGCCAACAGTTCATCTTGTATCTGCAGTCGCCAAAGATCGGTCTCACACCTCCGCAAGGC
>JABDJV010000030.1 GCA_013003295.1 Pyrinomonadaceae bacterium
TCTTTCAAACGTTACTTTTTTTGCTTCCGCTTTTGAAAGCTTACCCTTTTCAATTAGGTTACTCTGATCTTTAAGATGATCGGTAAAGAGCTTGCTCGCTTTCTGCACTGACCAGGCCGGAAGTGCTGAATTCATCAGCCAATGCGAACTCAATCCGGTAAAGACCACGCCCAATCCGGCTCCAACCGCAACTGAGGCTCCGGTAGCGGCAGCCTGAAGCGGTTTTTCCGCAACCCAGTCCGTCGTTTTATAAAAAGTCTTTACGGATGAATCGATCGCCCGCGTCCAACTGATTCCAAGTCCTAATGCCTTCGAAACGCTCGTGGCGGTGGCCTCAACCGATTTCCTGGTCTGGCCCAAAACCTCGCCGGCCTTTTCGCCGGCAACATTGATCACTTCACCTGCTTTTTTACCGGCTGTTTTAATAACGTCTCCGGCATTACCCGTCGCCGTCCCAATAACTTCTTCTGCGTTTTCTTTTGCATCTTCGGCAACGTCGCGGACCGGTTCGCTTGCACCCCAGGCTTTCTTTGCGGTTTTCTTGGCGGTATCCTCAACGACCTCATAGGTGTCTTCGGCGGTTTCATAGACGTCTTCGGCAACCTCTACGGCTTTTTTCCCAACGCTGGTTTTTTCGGCTTCTTCCTTTATCTTTTCGGCATTATCGCGAATGGTCTTTGCACCTTTTTTGGCGGTTTCGCGTGCTGCTTTTACACCCTCTTCGACCTTGTCTGAGAGCCCCAACTGTTCGTCAATTTTTTCAAATTGTTCCTTTGCTTCACGCTGCCATTTTTCGAATCGGTCTTTATAATCTGCCATTATCACTATCCTGTTTTCGTTTTTCTACCACATTAAATACGAGGCCAAATACGTTTTTGTTCGATTCCGAAGGCTGATCGCCATCCGAAGTTTAATGATTGCATCAAAAAAAGAAAGATTCAACTATTTTCCGGGCAATTAATGCGGGTTTTTATCTAAAAAAAACTATGATAATCTCTGAAAACAGATATCGTTATGCCTCTGGTAAAGTGTCCATATTGCAAGAAGGAAACGGAATTCACGGGAAACGCGTTTCGACCATTTTGTTCTGAGCGGTGTAAGCTGATCGATTTTGGTGCCTGGGCGGACGGCGACTATGCTCTGCCCGCCGAAACCTCGTCTTTAAGCGACGAAGATCTGGATCAAATGGAGAAAGTTATCGAACAACGCCCAAGAGACTAGTATGGAAATTGCAGCAGTCATATTTATTCTAATAATGTTCGCGGTGGCGTGGGTCGTATTCAGACTTCTAAAGCGGACGGTACAACTATTGATCAGAGCGATCATTGTTCTGTTGATCTTGTTTATAGCTATCGCCGGCGGCGCTGCCCTTTGGAATATGGATAGTCTCGGTCTAGCCGGTAAAAATGCTTCAAAGAAATCCCGATAATGCTCTCAAATAAAAATGCCTCGCAAGATTCGACGCTATTTCTCCCGATACAAAGGTTTATCCGGTAACGTATTAGCGCTCAGCCTCGTCAGTTTTCTAAACGATACATCCAGCGAAATAATTTATCCTTTCCTGCCTGCGTTTCTTTTTTTGGCGCTGGGCGCGACTCCCGCCGCGATCGGTGTGATCGAGGGATTTGCCGAGTCCGTCGCGAGCCTTCTAAAGCTCTTTTCCGGCTATTTCAGCGATAGATTCGGAAAACACAAACTCCCGGTCTTTGCGGGTTACTCACTGGCGTCGATCGTTCGTCCACTACTCGCATTTGTAACCAGCTGGCAGCAAGTGCTGTTTGTTCGTTTAACCGATCGCGTCGGAAAAGGGATACGCGTTGCGCCGAGAGATTCGCTGCTGGCGTCGAGCGTGTCCGAGGAAAAACGAGGCCTGGCATTTGGATTCAATCGTGCCGCGGATCATTTAGGTGCAGTGGTCGGGCCGGTCATAGGTTTTATATTGATCTATTACCTCGCCCAGAATCCGGATAGCCCGAGTGCGGAGGATTACCGGCAGGTCTTTCTATACGCTTCAATTCCGATCGTATTGGGTTTGTTTGTAATAATATTTTTCGTCCACGAGAAGAAAAAACCAGTTGTTAAACCCGCGCCGGTAAAACTCTCATTAAAAGGATTTGACGGTAATTTTAAGAAGTTTCTCGTGATCATTTCGCTTTTTACCCTTTCCAACTCAACTGATGCATTCTTAATTCTTCGAGCCGAGCAGGCAGGAATTTCGCTAGCGGTCATACCGCTATTGTGGATGGCGCTGCACTTGTCGAAAGTCGTCAGCTCGCTTATATTCGGTCCGCTGTCGGATAGAGTGGGGCGGCGCAAACTTATTTTCGCGGGTTGGCTGCTCTATGCGCTTGTTTACTGCGGATTTGCGTTTGTCGGAAACGCCTGGCAGGCCCTGGCATTATTTTTGATATATGGCGTCTATTTTGGGCTAACCGAAGGCGTGGAAAAAGCCCTCGTCGCCGACCTGGTTCCCGAAGAAAAACGCGGAACCGCTTATGGACTCTATAATTTAGCTTTTGGGATCACCGTATTTCCGGCCTCGCTTATTTTCGGGTTGATCTGGGAGACATTCAGTGCCTCGACCGCGTTTTTATTCAGCGCATCGATATCGGTAGTTGCGGCTCTGCTTATTTTATCTATAAAGAACCCAAAATTTGCAGTTAAATAGGTCTATTGCTCCGCGCCGTTTTTCACAACTAACTTCCTTCTCGCGAGCACCTGCAAACCCGGACGTTTTGATGAGATCTCAACGATCCTGACCTCCCCGTTTGGTGATTCGCTCAGAGGTCTTTTCGGTGTATAGGTGACGACATAGTTTGAATCTACCGCCTTTACGATCAGTTTCGTCTTGCGGAGCATTTCATCCTCGTCATCGGGTAGCAGAAAAAGGCCGCTGGTGCTCTCGGCCAGCGATAGAAGGAATTCTCCGCCATTTTCCAACGCTTTCTCACGGGCTTTGTAGGCCTTGATCATTTCTTTATCCAGGTTGATCGTCATCTTCGAGCCGCCGCCCGTAGGATTTCCGACTCCGGGCGGCAAACCACCCGTTCCACCTCCGGCCATCGGCTTCGTCTTCGGCTTAGTCGCACCCGATGCCTTGGGCCGGAAGGCCGCCAGCTCTAATCCGGTGTAGCTGATCACATGAACGGTTATGCTGGTGGAAAGGAGATTGTTCATAACCTCGTTCAACGCATCTATGCGATTCAGGCTGTCGGTTCCGTCGGAGATCAAGATCAGATGTTTGTTATCGAACTCAGAATTCTTCAAATACTCGGCTGCCAGAGCCAAACCGTTCACAAACAACGAGCGTTTTCCTATACTCAATTTTCCCCGAAGACCGGAGATCAGCTTATCCTTGTCTTTAGTCCATTCCGTTACGATCTCCGCCTTGTTGTTGTAACCGATCAGGGCGATATAGTTTTCCCGGCTCAGCTGATTTATCAGATTTATGGCGGTCTTTTGTGTTTGCGGATAACTTTTGGCAATGCGCATTTCGCCGCCCGTATCCATAACGATCAGAACATTTGCAGGAACACGCCGGACGCTGCTCGGTTGGTGCAGCCGGTTGTCTTCGAGGATCACCAGGTCTTCTTTTTTTACATTTGCGACGAATTTCCCGTGGCGGTCAAATGCGGAAACATTCATCTTTATCTCCTCGGTAAACACGCTTACGGGTTCATCATCCTCAACCGGGGATGGGGTCGGGTCCTGCGCATTCGAAATTACTGAAAGTAAAATTACGGTCAGGATGGCCGAGCCGGCTATTTTAGTTTTTTGAAAAAGCATATTCGTAAAACGTCGATCGTATTGAGAATTATGATGCCTTTCCGGGAGAAATATATGCTTTGCAATTCATAATTTCGGGTGCTCGATCACATATTCAACCAACCTGGAGACATAGCTCTTAAATGGCGGGCAGGCAACGCCATGGGGTTCGAGCATTTCCTCGCAGACGGTCGTATCGTACGTTTGCGGGACAAAGAAATACGGTACTCCGGAATGCGGTAAGCCCGTAAAGGGCGGGGAAATCGGGGATTTTAAAAAGGTCTCGACTACTTTCGCAGGCGGCGTTACCACTGACTTTTTATTTGTGATGGCTTTAGCAATTGAATCGCAGAGTTCCTCCGTTGTCAGCGGATATGGGTCAGCAAGGGCGATCGTTTTATTTACGGCCCGCTCGTCTTTCGCAAGAGCTACCATTGCATCGATAACAAAATCGACCGGCACAAGATTTAACTTAACATCTTCGTTTCCAACGTTTACAAGTCTAAAAACTTCCGTGAATATGAGAACGAATTACATCACATAGAAAATACCGTCGTATTTTGCCGTCTCGCCGGTAACTGAGTCACCGCAAACTACGGATGGGCGGTATATCGTAACCGGATAATCGCCTTTTAGTTTTTCTACCTCGATCTCTGCAAAATGTTTTGTCTCCTCGTAATAGTTTCGGAAGCCCTTATCATGCTCGAGTTCATTTTCGTAAATACGGTCATCGCGTTTTCCCGCCACATAGCAGGTAGAAATATAGTTGTAGCGCTGAAGGCTTTTTACCTTCCTGACGATATCATTTACGTTCTTAGTGCCCTCGACATTTACCCGGTAGGCCAGATCCTTTTCCACTGCGAGATCGTAAACAGCGGCAAGATGATATATATCTGTCGTCTCTCTTAGGACGACTTCCAGGTCGGTATCAGACATCCCGAGATTTTCTTTCGTGATATCACCCTGTATTATTGTGAAATTTTTCGACGGCGTTTCGGATTTCTTAACGATCTCCTGCACCTGCTCCAGGGCCTTTTTGAAAAACGCCTCCTGAACAAGCAGGAAAAAGTGTGTGTTGCGCGAGGAGAGTTTTTCAACCAGTCTTCCGGCAATAAATCCTGGGAATCCGGTAATAAAAATCGTTTCGGTAAAGCTCATTAGGGTTAATATAGAGAATTATTCGGCGGACTACAACGCGCGTCGTGGGTTGAATTTATGCGGCGGGTTTTAGCCGGTCGAAATGTCTCCGTCAATAATTCTTTTTTGCTTCTGTGAGAATCGAATATATCTTTTTTACCGGGATGTCTTTACCTGGGTCGATCGGCAGGATCTTCATGCGGGCACGATCGCCCTCGACCGGTTCGGTTTTGCACAGATAGTAGTTATCAATTTCGCGGATTACATCGCCTCGAACCGAAGCGCTCATGAAAACTATTCTCCGAAAGTCGCATGGAAGTATTTTTTTAGTGTCTGATTGCCGACCGTGATCTCCATTTCGATAAACCTACCTGTGGTAAGTGGTGCGGCAGATCTCTGTTCGCCGCTCAAGGCTTTGAGTACTGTTTCTTTATCGAACAGGGATATAAGGTCCTTTTCATCTATTCGCCGGAGTTGTTTTGTCCAAATGTCCGAGGGAATCCTGATCCAGTAAACAACTCCGTCTCTTGTGATCGAGGATTTTTCAATAACTCTTGCCGTTTCAATTGCAATGCCGTTAATTTTGATCTCCGGGCGTCCGGATTCCTGCCTCGCGGGAGCAAAAATCGAAAGGTATAGATCGCCCTCAGGGTTCCATTCCGACCCGTTTGGTCCGCCGCCTTTGTGTTCAAAAAGATCATTCGACACCTGATTCACAAAAATGTTGCCGGTTTTCGTATTGATCCAATCGTCAATATCTGACTCGGCAGAAGTCGCCGGCTCGGGCTCCTTTTTATCTAAGGAATAGAACAGGAATGCACTTGGTACGGCGCCGGGTTCTTCTGCCGGAATTAAATCGGGAGTAGAATCGGGTGTCGGTTCGGGCGTGGGAATGGGCGTCGGATAGGGTGTTGGCTCAGGAGTCGGATC
>JABDJV010000047.1 GCA_013003295.1 Pyrinomonadaceae bacterium
GCTTTATTGGGCCGCACCGAAAAGCGTCGAAGACATGACGGTTAAAGCAAAACAGACCGTTGAGCAGGCGACGACAAAAGCGCAGGTTATAACAAATACGTACGAAGTCGATAAAGAGAAATTCGCCGAAGGACTAAAGGCATTCAGAGAGGATAATTTTCTCGTTGCCAGGGATAGTTTTGAGAAAGCTGATAAGGAAAAGCGGGATGCTAGAACACAGTTTTATATTGCCTATAGCTTTTACCGTCAGGGTTGGGGACGAATTTCGAATGACGACGAGCTATTTGCAAAAGGCTTGGAGCAGGTGAAACGCGTTAGGATGCTTGACGAAGATTTTAAGTCGGACGATGCTGACCTGGACCTGCGAACACCGGTAGAGCTCAAAAACGAACTCGAAGAAGGCCTCCGAATTACGGCCGGCGATTTCAATCCGCTTAAGCTTACGAGGGAAAGGAAATAGTGGAAGATGAAAAACCAAATATCGAAACGACCGATCCTGAAGCGCCTGAGGTAATTGATGGGGAATTGGTTTTGGCCGGCGATGACGAGATCGATCCTGAGGAAGAAACCAAGCTCAGTTCGCGAAAAGATGAATCGGTGGGTTTTCCTGAATTGCCGGGTGAAAAACCTTCCAATGAGAACACCGCATTCTATTTTCAGTATATCTTGCTGCCGCTTGTCTTTATCACCGTAACGCTGTTAGGTGGTTTGCGAATCGGAGTAGAGGACGGTGAATTCCTGTTTCTGCGGCCGGCATTGATATGTTTGATCTACTCGGCGATATTGCTCGTTTTGTTTTTTCGGGCAAAATTGATCGACCTGGAAGGTTGGTTCAGCGATAAATTCGGGGCGGCTAAAAATATCGCCAACGGACTAGTCATTTTTACACTTTTCGCCGCATCTACGCAGGTTTTCAATTCGCTTATACCCGAAAGCGGACTGCCTTTCTGGATAATAGCTTTCTGTTTTTTCTGGACCCTCTGGAACAATCTGTTTTCCGAATTTGATACACGCAGATTGCTCCAAAGCCTGGGCGGGTTATTCGGACTGGCATTTATCGTAAAGTATTTGTTGCTGGCGAATCTTGTCTCGGCAGAGGAGGGGAGCTGGATTACACGAGTCTGGCAGAACCCTACAAAAGAGGCATTTGCTTATTTTTTGGATATCCGGCGTTTCTCATCGGCGACCGGTTATATTCAGTTTTTTACGCTGATTCTTTATTTGATCGGTTTGTTTGTTGTCAGGCCTTCTTCGTCGGAGAGCAAATAGAAATCCCCCTAGCTTTCTGCATCTAACAGTAGATCGTCTTCGATATTTACATCAGAACGGACCAAGTAGAGCGCTTTGGCAGCTTGTTTTGATACCTGCTTTTTCGTCGGAACCTTAAGCACCTCGACTTCTGACAAACGGCGAAATGTCTTTATCTCAATTATGTCGCCGACCGTTACGTCATAAGCAGCCTTGGCGATTACACCGTTAACCTTTACCAATCCTTTCTTGGTAAACTCCTTTGCAAGCGTCCGTTTTGAGACGAGACGACTCAGTTTTAAGAATAGATCCAATCTCATAAAAAAAGACGCCGTTATTTTGAAACGGCGTCCTTATTCTCAGTCAATTTCGAAACAGATTTACTTGCTGGCCGTCGTCTTGTTTTCGCTATCAGGGTTTAGAAATGGCATCACAAGCGCCTGATAACTTTTGCGCACCTTGATGTAGGCATCATCCTGCAGTTTCTTCATATATTTCTTACGAGCGTCAGGGCCTTTTTCAAAGAGAATTGCGCTGCGTACCGCCCTTTCATCAAAATGGGACTCATTTGTCCCCTTTGTGCGCTTATCGATCCGGATAATCTCCATTCCAACTTCCATTTCGATAGGATCGGAAACCTCTCCTACTTTTAGGTTTTTGATCGGCTCGGCAAATTGCGGATCAATATCGGGAACGTTAAAAGTGCCGGCTTTTCCTTTGGTTTCGCTAACATTCGGCCGGTCCGAATTCTCCACCGCAAGATTCTCAAAACTCTCACCCTTTCTTGCACGAGCGACGATTTCTGCAGCTTTTTTCTTTACCTCGGCTTTATCCCGTCCGGCAAAACTCAAAAATATCTCGCTTATCGTAACTGTCGCCGGCTTTGTAAATTTCTTCTTATTCGCAGCGTAATAGCTTTTTATTTCCTTGGAAGTGATATCCCAATAGAGTCTTTCATCGACCTGGCTCCGCCAAACGAGCTCCTTTGTTACCTGTCTGCGGCGATAATCGCGGAAATCCTCCGGATCAACCCCCTGGGAACGCATCGCTTCGTAAAGTTTGTCCAGGGAATCAAGGTTAAAGCGCTTCATCATTTGAAGGAGTTGTTGGTTGACACTCACGTTGACCCTGTTTTCAACCCCTATCTCCTTGCCTTTTTGGACAAGCAATTCTTCGGTGATCAGGCTCGCGATGATTTGCCCACGCTTATTTTCCGTCATAGCCGTCGCTTCTTCACGTGATTTGCCTTCCTGGACCATGCTTTCGATCACGGTTTTCATCTCTTTTTTTACTTGTGAGAGGGTTATAACGCTTTCATTTACCTGCGCGATCACTTCGTCTACAACCTGGATATCACTCTCCTGTGCGAATGACGAAATGCTCGATAAGACAAGTACTGCCAACGAAAGAAATACTGTGTTTTTTATTCTCATTGTTTTAACCTTGAAATTCGATCTTAATAAAGCCCGGTTCGGAACTTATATCCGCAATTATGCTATTTTGCAAATTGCTATGATGCCTGAAATCGGTATTGGGTTGATATCATAAATCCTTTCCAGAGATCATCTTTGGAATTATTTCCGCTTTAGGAGTTTCTATTATAAGCGGGTTTCCCACTCCAACAGACTCGCAACTGCCTATGAACAAAAAGTGCCAAAACTGTGAATTGAACAACTTTCACACCGTGGAAAACTGTGTGCGCTGCAATTTCGCGCTAGGTGAGATCACCGTTGAAAGCAGCGCGACTGAAAAGAAACAGTCGCTCGGTTTTAGAATTCTTAAAAGAGCCGCGGTCTGTTTTGGCGTGGTCCTGTTTACTGTTTTTGGGTTTTACCTATCACTGATCGGAACCGCAGAAACGCTTTCGTACGAACAGGCAACTACGGTAAATAACTCGATCAAAATTCTTGAGGATCGAGGTTTTTCCAAGGAAGTGTTTTATCTGCGCTATTTAACGGCGTTTCGGGCAAGCGATCACTGGCTAAATGCTTCGGTCGTAAAAGAAGCTGCCTATGCGGCGACAAATTATCCGTTTGAAATAATGACACTGTATCCGGACTTCTTCAACTATCCGCTTGACGACGTCGAGCGTGCGGTAATTCTCCTGCATGAAGCAAAACATCTGCAGGGTGAGGGTGAAAAAGAAGCGTATAAATTTGTATGGGAAAACCGCAAGAAACTTGGCTGGACAAAAGAAAGATACGGCAGATCGGTTGTTTGGAAAAACGTCAGAAAACAAACCAAGGAATTTGCTCCAACTCTCTTTATCTGTAAATTCAGTGAGTTTGAGGATTGCACCGAATAGAAACGTCGATCGCGAAAACCTATTACATTTCTCTTATCTGTTCCAATATCTGCCTGGCCGAATCAAGGATATGCTCCCGGCCAACCTCCACTCTTAAAATTCCATTTGGCGAAAACGTTGAACCCTCTTTGCTTTCAACCAGCTTCATCAATCTTTCCGGTGAAACCACCGATTTCTCTCCGAGCTTTATTGCAATTCCGCCCTTTGCCTTATCGACCGACAATATATGCATTGATTCTGCGGTTTGTCTCAAACGGGCGTATTCGATCAGGTTTTCCACGGTTTCGGGAAGCTTGCCGTAACGGTCCTGGATTTCCATATAGATCCGTCTAAGGTCCTCCTCAGTTTCGGTCGAAGAAATCCGTTTGTAGGTTCTCAGGCGTTGACTGGTATCGTTGATATAGTCATCCGGAATTGAAACTTCGACTCCCAGATTTAGGGAAACACTTGTCTCATCCTCGATCTCTTCTCCGCGCAATTCGGCGATGGTGCGCTGAAGCATCTTTGTATAGAGATCAAATCCGAGCGCATCCATTTGTCCCGACTGCTGCCCTCCGAGTATGTTTCCAGCTCCGCGCAATTCAAGGTCAAGGGCCGCAATTCTAAAACCGGCGCCGAGATCCGAAAACTCCCTGATGGCTGACAAACGCCTTCTGGCGATCGGCGTAAGTTCCTGCTCGCTTGGAATTAGAAGATAGGAATATGCACGTCTGCTCGAACGCCCGACCC
>JABDJV010000056.1 GCA_013003295.1 Pyrinomonadaceae bacterium
CGTCGGAAGATTCCTCCAGGTCTCGACCGATGAAGTAATGGGAAGTTTGCCCGAAAGTGAAGACGCCTTCTTTACCGAGGATTCTCCGTTTGAACCAAACTCCCCGTACGCGGCTTCGAAAACCGCCGCCGAGCATTTCGTTCGGGCAGCGCACGAGACTTTTGGAATGGATACCGTTATTACACGTTGCGGAAACAATTACGGATATCGCCAGTTCCCTGAGAAACTCATTCCGTTGATGATCTCAAATGCGATAAACGATGAACCGCTTCCGCTTTACGGGGATGGAAAAAATGTTCGCGACTGGATCTTTGTAACCGATCATTGCGAAGCGATCTGGCAGGTGTTTGAAAATGGTAAAACGGGTGAGGCTTACAATATTGGGGCCCGCAATACAAAAGCCAATATTGACGTAGTTACAACCATTTTGGACCTGCTAGACAAGCCGCACAGCCTGATAGCGCCGGTCAAAGACAGACTTGGACATGACCGTCGCTACGCGATCGATCCAACTAAAATTGAAACCGAACTCGGATGGCGGGCAAAAACTGACTGGGAAAACGGAATTCAGAAAACCATCGACTGGTATTTAGCCAACCAGGAATGGATCGATCGAATTCGAAACGGTGAATACCGCGAATACTACGAAAAAATGTACTCCGGAAAATAAAAGGTTTGATTACCTCCGCCTACTCTTCCTTCACAACCATCGGATCGCCGCCTTGTTCATTCCCCGCTTGGATTTCAGGCAGCGAATATCTCTTGCTGATCGGTTCGCTCGGCTCCTTTTCGAGCGCTGCTTCAAGAACATCATCGATATTAGCTGAGAGGATTATTTCCAGATCTTTCCTCACATCTTCGGGAATCTCTTCCACGACCGCATCATTCTTTTTCGGCATGATTATTCTGGTAATTCCCGCGCGGTGAGCAGCAAGAACTTTTTCCTTGATCCCGCCTACTGGGAATACCAATCCGGAAAGAGTGATCTCTCCGGTCATCGCGGTATCGCTTCGCACCTTTCGGCCGGTGTAAAGCGAAGCCATTGCCGATACCATTGTTACACCCGCCGAGGGGCCGTCTTTAGGAATCGCACCTGCCGGAACGTGGAGATGCACGCCGTTTTGCTTAATGTGGGCGGGATCGATTCCTAATTCAGCCGCATGCGACCAAAGATAGGAACGCGCGGCAGTTGCCGATTCCTTCATTACGTCACCCAGCTGTCCGGTCAGCGTCAAACCGCTGGAGCCCGGCAGCAGCGTCGCTTCGATAAACAAAACCTGTCCGCCCATTTGGGTCCAGGCCATACCGGTTGCCACACCCGCCGGCAATTCGTCACGCGCCTGCTCGGGGTAAAACTTTGGCCCGCCGAGAAATTCCTGCACGTCTTCCGCGTCGACCCTTACCTTTTCCTTATCGCCGGTCGCGACCTTCAACGCGACTTTTCGGGCAATGTTACCGATCGTACGCTCCAGCTGACGGACTCCGGCTTCACGCGTATATCGTGCAGTTAATAGATTTATCGCTTCGTCAGTAATTTCGAAGTGCTTTTGCTCGAGGCCGTTTTCCTCGACCTGCCGCGGCACAAGATACTGCTTGGCAATACTCAATTTCTCCTGATCGCTATATCCCGCGAGCGAAATAATTTCCATTCGGTCACGCAAAGGGGCAGGAATCGGGCCGAGATCATTGGCCGTCGCAATAAAGAAGATCTTCGATAGATCAAACGGCAGATCGAGATAATGATCCCGAAACGTATCATTTTGCTGAGGATCAAGAATTTCAAGAAGCGCCGATGACGGATCGCCGCGATAGTCGTTTCCGAGTTTATCAATCTCATCCAGCATCAGGACCGGGTTATTAACGCCCACGCGCCTGAGTCCCTGAATGATCCGGCCGGGCATCGCACCTATATAAGTCCGGCGATGACCGCGAAGCTCGGCTTCATCCCGCATTCCGCCCAAACTAAATCTCTCAAATTCGCGCCCCAGTGACCTCGCGATCGAACGTCCAAGCGATGTCTTCCCCACTCCCGGAGGGCCAACAAGAAGCATGATCGGGCTTTTTGAGTCCGGGCGAAGTTTTATCACCGCAAGGAATTCCAGAATCCTTTCTTTGACATCTTCCAAGCCGTAGTGATCCTCGTCGAGAATTTTTCGCGCCTCTTCAAGGTCGAGTTTTTCTTCGCTAGACTTTTTCCACGGGAGTTCGAGCACATATTCAAGATATGTGCGGATCACATGGAAATCCGGGGCCGACTGCGGAAGCTGTTCCATTCGCTTCAATTCGCGCTCGGCCTCCATGTGAACGTGTTCGGGAAGATCAGCTGTTTCAAGGCGCTCACGCAATTGATCGGCTTCTGCCTGCTCACCCGTCTCGCCATCTCCAAGCTCCTTTTGAATGGCTTTCATTTGCTGGCGAAGCACATAATCACGCTGCGCCTTATCCATCTCAGTCTGCGCTTCACTCGCGATCTTGGTGCGAATGTTCATTATTTCAACTTCTTTCGCAAGCGCTGCGTGAGAAAGAGTAAGCAATTCATCGACCGTGCTTGCTTCGAGCATCTTTTGCTCGTTTTCCTCGCCAAGATCGAGCACCGAACCGAGAAAATATGACAATTGGACGGGATCACCCTGCCCCATCACGGTCATGCGGATCTCCGGCGGAACCTGCGGGAGCATCGCCAGGGCCTCTTGCACCAGGTTTAAAACGTTTCTCTTTAACGCTTCAACTTCTTCGGTGTTTTCGACTTTAAGCTCCGGAAGGATCTCGACACGAGCCTTCAAAAAGGGTTTCTCATCGATCCACTGGATGATCCGAAAACGATCAGTTCCCTGCACCACCAGCTGAACAACATCCTCGGCCCGCATCATTCGTTTTACATTTACGATCGTGCCGACTTCATGTAGGTCCGACGGTTTCGCATCGTTGCCATTGGTATCCGGAGTTTTTACCGTAACGCATGCGATCAGCTTGTCTTCGGACGCGAGCGCCGCCTCAACTGCTTTGATCGAACGCTCCCGGCCAACTGCGAGCGGAACCACAGTTTGAGGAAAAAGCGTCGTATTTTGAAGCGGCAATATCGAAAGCTCCAAATGCTTCGGCAATCGAATAGTGCTCGCCTCCGAGGATGTCTCTTCCGGTTGTTCGGTCTTTTTAGTTTTTTCGTTTTTCTCTGCCATATCAAAAATTAAACGACAAGGTTCTCATT
>JABDJV010000073.1 GCA_013003295.1 Pyrinomonadaceae bacterium
CCATTACGAAAAGCAATATTTTTAAAGGCAGGGAAACGATCACGGGGGGAAGCTGCATCATTCCCATGGAAAGCAGCACACTGGAAACCGCCAGATCGATCACCAGGAACGGAAGAAATAGTACGAAACCGATCTGAAACGCGGTTTTCAGTTCGCTGATCATAAAGGCCGGGACCAGGGTTGTTGTCGGAACTTCATCGGCGGTGTTTGGACGTGCACTTTTGGACATGCGTATGAACAGGGCAAGATCGCGTTCGCGGGTTTGCTTGAGCATATAGTTTCGCAGCGGCGCGATTCCTTTTTCGAGGGCCTCGGTTTGCGACATCTCGCCATCCATCATGGGCTTAAAGGCCTCTTGATACATTTGATTCAATGTCGGACTCATAGCGAATAAAGTAATAAAAAGGGCGAGTCCGATCAGAACCTGATTATTTGGGGTTTCCTGGGTCCCCAAGGCTTGGCGAAGGAAATGAAACACGACGATAAGACGTGTAAAACACGTCATCGAGATCAGGATGGCAGGAATAAAACTTAAGACTGTAAGAAGGACAACGATCTGAAGCGGTTTTGAGCTGCTAACGGTTTCGGTCAGATCGATCGTAGCCTCTTGCTTTTGGTCATCCGAAGGGAGTTCGGATTGCGCACTCGTCGATGACGTAAATACAAACAAAGAGATCGCCAATAAGAAAATGATGACCGAAACTTTTCTCATGATGTGCGTCCTCCGTATTGGTCGGCGAGATGGAGCCGGTTATTGGCCCTTGATAATTCTTCTTCGAATGAAGCATTTTCATCGGCAAGAAGATCGGCGACAGATCGGGGGGTGGGGTCTGACGGGAATTCAAATTCGCTTCCGGTTTCATCCGCCAATAGTGTGAAAGTTTGGGCCGTCGAACCGACCAAGAGGCTTCGCGTACCAAAACGCACGACCGATAGCGTCCGGCCGCTTCCGGCGGAAACCGATGACAATATCGAAAGTTCAGGGGCAACAGAAGAATCACCTGCGGCGTTTGAACCAAATCCAAGTCTTTTTAGTCCCCAGGCTCCGAAAAACACCAATCCTATGATCAGCATCATTGCGCCGAGGGTCTTTAGTAACAAGCCGCCCGAAGTCGGTGCTTCTTCATCTTCCGCAGATTCGGACTTCATAAACGGCAAAGTCTCATTTTTTCCCATTACCTTTGTCGGGCCCTTAGGAGGTGAAGCAGGATCGGGCGGGTTGTCGCTGCTCTGAGCAGCCGTCGTAGATACGGCCGCAAGCGTTAGCACGAATAGGGTTATGAGTTTTAGAATGCGAGATCCTCTCATCAGTTATCCTCAAGTGTGAGTTCGTTTAGCCGCACACGTGCTTTATCGCCCATAGCAACAATTTCACCGCTTGCAAGGGATCTATTGTCAGCGCGTATGTCGACGCCTTCGCCGGTCGAACGGGAAAGCATAATGATCGAGTCCTCTGAAAGGTCAAGCACCTCGCGCAAGGGAAGTACCGTTTTTCCAAGCTCGATTGAAAGTTCAACCGGGATGTCTAAGACATGACTCCAAGATTCGAGAATTTTTTTGCGCTCTTCATCCATGACAATTTGTTAGGAATTTTCGAAAGAAAAAAGTGTGGGAGCACTTGAAGGAGCTTTGACCCGAAGATCAAAGCTGTACGATGAAATCGGTGATATAGATCGCGAGAACTTCGGGCTCGTCGGACGCGGCTTCTGCGGCTTCAAGCAGTTCTTTTCGAAGCTTAGATTTTCCCTTGACCGAAAGTACTTCTTCAGATCTTTTTGTACTCAAGACGGCGAGCATTGCGTTTCGCACGCGGGTGATAAACAGTTTGTTGGGTTCTTTTGATTCACCTTCCTCTCCGACTCCGAGATTGACCGTCATTCGTAAATAGCGCGCTTCTTCGGCATCAGCCAAATTGATAATAAAGGCCGGTAGTTCGATGATATGTTTTACATCCTCATCATCCGGAAGCGCATCACCCAGCAACTCGTTTGGTTCTGAGTCTTCATCTTCCTCGTCACCGCTCTTTTTTGATTTCTTCTTTTTCTTCTTCTTCTTTTTCTTGGATTCCGAATGATCCTCGGCCTCCTCACCATCGGCAGCATTAGCCGCCATGACGAAATAGTAGTAGCCGCCGCCACCGCCTGCGCCGAGCAGCAGAAAAACGAGAAGTAGTATGACTATTAACTTTGTTTTACCTTTTTTAGGCGCTTCGCCCGCTGCCGGGGCACCTTCTTGATTTGCAGTTTCTGACATAGAAACCTCCTGCGAGATGTATTAGCGAATGCCGTGCCAAAGCCCAGACGCACGAAAAGCCCATAAATACTGGGCTCGGGAAGTAGGGTCAAATTAGAATATGTCGGGATCCCGTCGATGGTGTCGGGTATTTGACGGTAGTTTATCCGTCGACCTCTGTCGGAACCTTGGTTTTTTTCAGCGTGGGAAGTTTATCCGGTTTGCCAACCCGCACCTTTCCATCTTTGATAAGTTTTTTCTCAAGATCCTCTTTTTCCTTTTCAGGGTTTTTGGGTTTTTTATCGTTCGATGTGTTTAAAGCCTTCGATTCCTTTTCTGTCTCCGGTTTATCAGCGACTTCCTTTGCTTTCGCGTTTTTTGCCTTTCTCGGTTTCGCTTTCCTGGCGATCGAGACCCTTTTTTGGATATCGGGGGTTAATTCGGCGGCTTCCTTCTTCTCATCGCCTTCGGTTGGTTCATCTTCTTCCGATCCCGAATCGAACATACGCACTACCGTGATGCTGATGCGGCGGTTTGACGGGTGGTATTTGTCTTTTGGATGAATTGGATTGGTGGCGGCATATCCGACGATCTTTCTTACCTGGTCCGGCTTTAAGCATGTATTTTGTAAATGACGGCGGGCGGCGTTTGCCCGGTCAGTCGACAATTCCCAGTTGGAATACCCGTTTTGGGAAGGAAAGACGCGCGCGTCTGTGTGTCCTTCAATATTTACCGGGTTGGGAAGGGTGCAAATGGCCCGGGCGATCTCACCAAGAATGTTCTTCGCATCCTGGTTGAGATCAGATCCGCCGACCTCGAATGATATGTTATCGGCTTTATCGACGATCTGTATTTCAAGACCTTTGTCGGTTACTTCGACCCTTACTTTTCCTTTCGCTTTGGAGAATTCGGGTTGTGTATCAAATTTCTTCTGGATAGATTGGGCAATTCCAATGAGCGTGCTTTGCTCAGCCTCAGCGCTCAACTTTTTGGGTTCTTTGCTTAGGTCCGTGGCACCGGGCAATACACCGCCGCGGGCGGTTTTAAAGGCGCCGGGCGAACGAAAATAGTTGGCGATCTCCTCTTTAAGTTTGGTATCTGCCTGCGAAACCAACCAGAGCACCAAAAACAGAGCCATCATTGCCGTTACAAAATCGGCGTAGGCTACCTTCCACGCACCGCCATGGTGTCCGCCGTGACCCTTGACCTTTTTTATACGTCGTCTGGGTTTCTTTACCGGTTCTTGTTTCGGGTTTTCCATTTTGGATTATCGAGGTTTGATGTTTTTCATTGCTTCATCCATTTCGGTTGAAGACGGGCGTTCGAAAGTAAAGATCGTTTTTCTTGCAAATTCAACCGCTGTGGAAGGTGCCGAGTCATTTGCAAATGCTAGAATGCCGGCCTTCATACAGTGAAAGTAGCGGGCCTCATCGATCGCCAGGTTTTCAAGATTTACCGCCAGCGGGGCGACGAATCCGTAGGAAGCGAACAGACCGAGGAATGTTCCGACGAGTGCGGCTCCGATATGATGCCCGAGTTCTTCGGGAGGCCCGTCGAGGTGCTGCATCGTAACGACGATACCTAAGACTGCGGCGACAATACCAAGACCGGGCAGCGCATCAGCCATCCTTTGAAGAATTCCCGGAACAAGAGTGTTTTCTTCATGGTGAGTCTCGACTTCGGCCTCGAGCAATATCTCGAGCTCTTCAGCATCACACGCGCCGTTTACCAGCATTTTTATGGCATCGCAAAAGAAATCGACGGCGTGATGATTTCCGGTGAAGGTTTTGTATTTGGTAAACAACTCAGAAGACATAGGGTTGTTGACATCTTCCTCAAGCGACAGGAGTCCGCCTTTTTTCATATTCACGTACACGTCGTATTGCATTTGCAGCAGTTCGAAGTAGGCGGCCCGGTTGTATGGAGAACCTTTCAACGCCCCGAGGATCTTACTGGTCGCCTGGGTTAGAAATTTTAGCGGATTACCAGCGAGCATTCCGCCGATAGCCGCACCACCGATAACTATGTATTCGGAGGGTTGAACAAGTACGTGAAGCGGGCCGTTGATCATCAAGAAGCCGATGACCACACACGCCATAACCAGGACTAAGCCAATAATTACAAACATAATTTCGGGGAAGTACAAAAAAAAGGGGAGATCAACGAAATTTGAGCCGGGGGTAAAGAAAACGCCTTGTGGAGAACGTGTCGAATAATCCTGGATCAATTTGGGAGTCGATGATCTCCCCCTGTAGTGTGAATAGTGAGAAAGCGGTTTTAACGCTCAATTCTCATATCGGTAAAGTTGGGGGAAACTTTAGCCCGAAATTTGCGTGAGGGATAATCTTTTTTCGGCTAAGGATATTTCACGTGAAATGTTTTTCCAAAAAATCCGGCTTTGAATATTGAATAAGATCGCTCAAGCCATAGCTATTGCTATGCCATTCGCGATTTTATCCAATCTTCTTTGCCGTATTTAATGGAAATTCCATTCCCTCACGCAAACTCCGGGCTAGCCCGAAATTTGCGCGAGAGACATTCTTTTTTCGGCTAACGATATTTCACTTGAAATGGTTTTCCAAAAAATCCGGCTTGGAATATTGAATAAGCTCGCTCCAGTAACAAGCCCGCGTATGCGGGCGGCTAGCATGTAGCCCAGCCCGATAGGGCTGGGTCAAAAATTCCGAAATGTGTCTGAGCCCGCGTAGCGGGTGACAGCGGGATCGCCCTCAGAATCAACACATTAATTCTTTCACCCGCTACGCGGGCTTGATCTACCACGCGAGTAACCCATAGCTTCGGCCTTTTGGCCTCACTATGGGCTAAACGCTGACGCCGTCTGCGACGGCTAAGAAGAATGGAAACCAACGAGCGCTGTACAGATATTCTATCCAGAATATTGATTGCTGCGCCAGGGCGCTGAGATTCCCATACCATCAGTAAGTATCTGCGTTTATAGTATTTGCAGAATTTCCTGGAACGTCTGATTCAGCCCTGAGATAACCCTAGAATTGGCCTGGAAACCCCTTTGGGCTTCGATCAGTTCGACAAATTCATTGGTTATATTCACATTGCTTTGCTCCAAATGGCCGCCTGCGATAGTTCCGCGGCCGCCGGATCCGGGATTTCCGATTGTCGCCTGGCCCGAAGCCAATGTTTCTGCATACATATTTCCGCCGGTTCTTTGGAGACCGTCATTTGAGTTGAAGGTAGCCACCGCATACCGACCGATCACGCGCGACTGTCCATTGGAGAAGATTCCAAATATCGTTCCGCTCGCATCGACCACGGCTGATCCGAGTTCACCCGCAGGAAATCCATCTTGGGACGTTGAAGAAACAGTAGACGGCAGTGCGAAACTTGTTATGTTGAATGCACCAGGCGAACCATCAGGATTCAGTTCCCGTAGCTTGATCTCAATTGTCGGAAGCGATGCATCCGGGATAAAAGCCTGATCCGGTTCGATCACCAATGAGGTCGGGCCGACC
>JABDJV010000077.1 GCA_013003295.1 Pyrinomonadaceae bacterium
ATTTGGTATAAACATCCTGATGCTTGGCATTCCCGCGCTTCTTTCAAACGCATTGTATGATTCTGCCGGATCGACTCAACAGATTGCGATCGACTATCTTCTGCCTAACGTGGAACAATTTCCCGAGAGCCTTTTGTTATATCTTAGTTCCTTTATTGAATACTTTATTTACATTTCCATATTAGTCGGGATATTTGCCGCTTTGCAGGTTTTTCTCCGTCGTCGGCCGTCCCCAACGAACAATTCTGTCAGAAGAATTTTGGAGATCGGGATTTCTCTTTACGTAATTCTGCTGTTTATCGTGATCTTCGGGGCCTTTATCTATTGTTTTGTCTGGCTTTTTCAGGTTCTGGACATTCCGATTCCCGATATTTCGATCGCATCCGTTCTTGCCTTCCTGCTTGTTCCGGTCTCGTGGTACGTATTGTATAAAACACCCTTTGGCCTTAGGATCCGTGCAGTCGGTGAAAACCCTGAGGCGGCTGATTCTGCCGGAGTGAGCGTAAACCGGATGCGATATGTCGGAATTATCCTAAGCGGTGTTTTGGCGGCAGCGGGTGGCGCCTATATGTCGATCGGACAATCTTCTTTTTTCACCCGCGGGATGTCAGCAGGAAAAGGATTTATCGCTTTGGCTGCCCTAATTCTCGCGAAATGGCGTCCCGTTCAGGTTTTGATAGCATGTCTGTTTTTTGGTTTTACCGAGGCCTTGGCGATTCAGATTCAGGGCTCGAGTTGGGCCAAACTCCCGTCGGGCGAGGACATTCCGGTGCAGTTTATAGAGATGCTGCCGTATGTTTTGACGATCATAGTTCTGGCAGGTTTTATCGGGTCATCCAGGGCGCCGAAAAGCTTGGGAATCCCCTATAAGAAAGAACAATAGGATGATCTAAGTCGATACTTATTAATTAAAATATGAATTACGAAAAAGCGCTTGAAGCGGCGGAGTTTATAAAAAGCAAATACGATAAACCGATAAAGATCGTGCTGGTTTTAGGGAGCGGGCTCGGTGCATTTGCCGACGAGATCGAAAACGCAGTGAAGATTCCGTACAGTGAGATTCCAAATTTCGCGGTCTCCACCGTCGAGGGACACGCCGGGCAACTGGTTTTGGGAGAGATCGAAGGGGTATCGGTAGCGATCCAACAGGGGCGTTTTCATTACTATGAGGGCTACGGGATCGATCAGGTGGTATTCCCAATGAGGGTTTTCGGACGATTGGGTGCTGAAATTGTGATACTTACAAATGCTGCCGGAAGCGTTCTAACTAGTTTTAAGCCCGGGCGATTGATGCTTATTCGGGACCACATCAATATGATGGGCGTGAGTCCGTTAAGGGGTGAAAACGATACTCGTTTCGGGCCGCGTTTTCCTGACATGACTGACGTCTACGACCGCGAACTTCAGCAGATCGCGATTGAGGAATCGGAAAAGATCCGTGAGAAGAAGACAGAAAAGAAACGAAAGAAACAGCCAAAACCTCTCCTGCGGCGCGGTGTTTATTGTGCCCTTTCAGGACCAAATTATGAGACACCCGCTGAGATCCGTATGTACCGCATGTTTGGCGCGACCGCTGTCGGAATGAGCACGGTGCCCGAAGCGATCACGGCGCATCATCAGGGAATGAGAGTTTTGGGTATTTCATGTATCACCAATCTCGCAGCCGGAATCACGAATCAATCGATCAATCATGACGAAGTGATGGAAACGGGCGAGAAGGTTGGCAAAAAGTTTAAAAAACTACTCCGAAGAATTCTAAGAAGATTGGCATAAAACATGATAATTGGTATTTGCGGTGGAAGCGGTTCCGGAAAAACTACAACCGCTCAAAACGTTATAGAGAAGGTCGGAGCAGACAAAGTAGTTTTGCTCGAGCAGGACTCGTATTATCTTAACCTCGCCGACATACCCCTCGACGAACGGCGCCAGGCGAATTTTGACCACCCTGACGCAATTGATTTTGATTCGCTTGCGGACAATTTGGAATCTCTGAGCAGAGGGGAAGCTGTCGAGATACCTATCTATGATTTCGCCACCCACACCCGAAGCGATAGGAAAAAGCTGATCGAACCGAAGCAGATCGTTATCATCGAGGGAATATTGATCTTTACTAATCAGCGAATATTAGACCTGCTCGATCTGCGGGTTTTTATCGACACTCCGGATGACCTGAGGCTTCTTCGTCGAATCCGGCGGGATATTGAAGACCGCGGACGGACACTCGCGCAAACTCTGGATCAATACGAGAAAACTATTCGCCCGATGCACCATCAATTCGTTGAACCCTACAAACGTTTTGCCGATGTTATCGTACCCGAGAGCCGCCAAAAGGGGACGATCACGAGTATGTTATGCGGCGTGATAAACCAGAAACTGGCCGAGGAAATGAAAACAGCAGTAAGCTGATCTCGAACTAGCGTTTTGTTATGAGCAATAATTCGGAAGACTTAATTAAGCTGGCCAAGGAGGTTCGCAAAAACTCGTTCGCTCCTTATTCGAAATTCATGGTCGGCTCGGCAGTGATCACAAAAGAGGGAAAAACATACGCAGGCTGCAATGTTGAAAGTGCGAGTTATGGTCTTACGGTCTGTGCCGAGCGCGTTGCGATCTGGAAAGCGATTTCCGAGGGCGAACGCGACCTTGCCGAAATAGTAGTCGTCGCCGATACCGAACAACTCACGCCGCCCTGCGGAGTTTGCCGGCAGATCATTTGGGAATTTTGCGGCGATGTGCCGGTGACCCTTGCAAACCTGCATGGAGACGTTGAGACAGTTACGATGAGAGAGCTGCTTCCACGAGCTTTTGATACCAAATTCTTAAAGTGATCGCACTTGCTAAAGCCGTATTCGGTTTGATTTTCCGTAATATTATAGTGTAAATTTCGTTATGGAAAAGTTACTGCTTTTAGTCTTTATTTTTGCCGCTCTCGCCCTACCGCAGACCGCTACGGCACAACGAGAAACTGTTGACCTGATCGTTCTTGGCGGCACCATCGTTACGATGGATGCCGAGAAACGCGTCATCAAAAATGGCTCAATTGCAGTAAAAGGTGATTCCATCGTCGCGGTTGGAAAATCGGGGCCGATCTCGAAAAAGTACAAAAGCAGACGCAAGGTCTACGCGCGTAATAAAGT
>JABDJV010000096.1 GCA_013003295.1 Pyrinomonadaceae bacterium
GTTGTAAGTTCCGTCGTTGCTCCGCAAGCAATAAGTGCGCAGTCGGGAGGTCCGGTAACCCCGCCTTGTACAGGCCAGACCGGAGATCCGCAGGATTGTACATGTGGTCCTGGAGCACCCACATGCCAGGGAGCTTGTAATAGTGCTCTTCAGGCGTTCTGCGGAAATATGACCAGTACCTGTCATCCTAGTCTGCTGCAATGCCAAAGCGGTAATGAGTGCAACATAGTGAATGCGGACGGTAAGTGCTGTATTCACGGTACCGGAACTTTCGGCATGCCAGGTTTTGTACCGGCCGATTGCTAATTAATTCTGAACGGATTTGAATCCATTGGAGGAAAACATGACTTACATAGAAACATTATTACCAATCGCATTGATGCTTTTTGGCGGACTTATCGTTTACTTGGTTGGATTCGGTGTCGGCCGGCGATCCGCCTATCGGGATCTGGATCTAAACCTGCGGAAGCCGCCGCGTCACAATCTACGCGATGAGGCCAAATGGAATTCCCGGCCGGGTGGAGTTCTGACTCCGCAAACGACCAAGTAAGAGTCGGTTTGACGCGGCCATTATCTTGATCGATGAGGAATCAGTATCAAAAGCCTTATTAATCCGGTTGCTGGATTCGCGCGTCTTTTGGACGGAAAAAGAATCCCGAAGTACGCAGAAATTTAACGCAGTTTTTTAAACAATAAATTGGAGGAAACTTATAATGCTCAGAAAAAATAAAAGAACACAAAAAATAACAGCCACGATGCTGGCAATGCTATTCGTTTGTTCAAACCTCGTGTTTGCTCAAACAGGTGACATGGGAGAAATAACCGTCACGGGCAACGTGACCGTAAACGGCGCAAGAGCCGTTTCTTCGTCGACGATTCTCTCGGACAGTCAAATAGCGACAGGCGCAAACTCAACCGCGGTGATCAACCTTGGCGCGCGGGGAAAAATGGAGCTTTTTCCAAATACAAAGATCACATTAAAATTTACCAAAGAAAGTATGCTGGCAATGCTTGAAGCCGGTAGAATTCGCGTGATGAACGCTGCCGGAATCGGCTCCACCGTGACGACAAGAACGGCAACTGCTGTAGCTGATACTGGTCAGGCAAACAGTTATCTTGTCTGGTTGGGATGCGAGAGTGACGAAGACTGCCAGGATACATTTGTTGAGACTTTTGCCGGGATAGTGACTCTGCAGAGCCTTGCCGATAATCAAAGTGTTAAACAGATTCCGGCCGGAACGAAGGCGTCGGCAGGTTCGGGATGCAGCGAGGCCTGCAAAGTACCGGGCGTGCTGCCCGTAGCTTTGGGCCCGGGAATCGGCCCTGGTGTTTTGGCAGTTGTTTTTGGCGGAATTGGAGCGGCCGTCATAGCTGCGGTTTTGGTAGGCGGAAACAATGATCTGACGCCGACCGGCCAAATTGATGTAGTGAGTCCAAGTGCTTAAGGCGCGAGCCGCAATTTAATCTGACAGTCTGAGCTGGTTGGGCTGCGTAATCCCAACCAGTCAGATTAAATTGTTTTTTTTATTTGTTGTCTTCGTCGATTGAACGATAGTTATTGAATTTGACGAGGTAGCTAAACGGTTTCGCTTTTCCATGTTTAGTCGAAACCGCAACAGTACTGACCGTCGTCGTCATCCAAATTCCGCTTGGGAGTTTTTGACGCACGGCGGTCGTATTGTAATTTGCAAGGTTTTTGCGCGAGTCGGTTCCGGTTGTTTTCGACTGTGGAAAGCTGCTTCCCCAGAATTTTATTATCTGCGAATCGTCGACCGATATAAAGATCGTTCCCACAAAAACCCGAAACGGGCTCATTTCAGAGTACTTTGCTTCCAAACGCTTAAATAGTGCCGCTGCCGGCTTATAAACCGTGTATCTCGCCACGTCTATTCCATTAAGCTTGGTAAAGTATTCAAACTTGACCGGCATTTCATCAAGATAGGCGGCTGACCAGAACGTCTCCGTAGCATCAGAATCGATCGAATCGAAATCGATCAGGCAAGACGGAAACTTTGTTTTTCCATTTAAGGGTATATTTGTTGATTTTACATCGCTATATGTAGGAACCCCTTGCGGTCCGCGCTGAATCGAGCGGGTGCGCTTGTAACTTTCCGTAACCTTCTTCTTCTTCCAACATTGCAGCTGTAGATCCTGTTCATAGGCGAGATTGCCCGATTTGTAGTAGAGATACTTTTCGTTGTCGGCGGCTGCGGCGAGCAGATCCCGCGAGTTCTTTTTGTTTGCAGCTCTTTTCAGGCCCACAGGTTTCGAGGGCTGTTTAGGTTCCGCTACCGTCTTCGGCGGATCAACTTTTACGGGATCGGGTAGTCGGCCTGCTTGCTGCTTTGCGCTCAAAACGGCTACGTTTTCTTTGGCTGGCTCCGTACGTTTTTTCCGGGGTTTTCTGCGCACCAAACGCGGCGGCATATCCAGATCCCAATCGACGACCTGACCCTCTGTGTTTGTCGCCGGCCTGTTTGCCCTGGCGGTGACGTTTCCATTCGGGATGCTCGCCATCTGAGAATTCTCATAAGCGCGTCTGCGATTTACAAAACTAACCATATACCGGGCCGGATTGCGCAGCCTTTGTTTATAAAACCGGCTCTTGCGCATAAATTTCTCGATGGTCCTTTCCATCTTTCCGGTGATCACGCTTTGTTCGTATTTTCGCCATGAATCTTTCCAAACCTTTGGAAGTCTTTTGAGTTTTTCTTTCTTCTTTGTTTCTCTGGCGATTCTCCCCATAATTCGGAAGCCGCGTTTCTCCAGCTCCGCTTCCGGCAGGGCCGAACTGGTCCTCCACAGGCGATGAAAATCATAAACATGACGCAGTTCATGCATTGCCAGCAGGAAGAATGACTTTGACCGGATATGTTTGGGCCGTATATATACGCTTGCATTGAAATCAAAGTTGGACCCGCCATGCGTAAATGGCTCAGCGGCCAAAACTATTCTCTTTGAGATTCCTCTTTTCATCGGACGGATCTTGACGTTTTCATTAAGAAAAACTTTCCAGATCTCCTCCAATTCCGCCCGAAGCTGCGGCGACCAATTGGTGCGGTTTAGCTCATTTGAAACTTTTTGAAAGGCATTGCAGAACTGAACCTTTTGGGCGGAAGGCGTGCCGTATACGAAGCGCTCGCTTTTCAGGTTTGCGGGATCACAACCATTCTCAAAACGCGCGATCGTCGGATTAACAAATTTGACAACGCGATTCTTCTTTTCCAATGCGTCGAAATATTTGTTGGTCAAGACTTCGGAGTTAAAGTTATATTTCTGTGATAGGTAGGGATTGACGTGGTACTGTGCGGCAACGTTTGCTGCCGAAAATACAGTCAATATCGCGATCACGAATATCGCAGACAGACCGGTGTACTTCATTGAAACCTCACTTCGGCAATCGGGTGATCTCAGAGAGACCCGCGATTTTGCATCATCCGCATCGCTGCGGAATCGCCTTTTTCGGATAAGATTTTTGCGGCGGGTGGACGCCGACTATTTAATTATAGTGTTTTTGTACGTTAAACACAATAAATTTTGTTTAATTTATTTCGATTCGGAGGGTAAAGATTGAAAGGTTTATGCGAATTGAAATTGCCCTGAGTGGTTAGTTGAGAGCCGGGTACCAGAGGAAATAGTGCCCCTATGTATCTTTTAGCAGGTCTTTAGCATTGATCAAATTAGCAGAATTCTGCAAGCGATCTAACCGTTTCTAGGCGATATTCTTGATCTTTCGGCTTACCTCATTCAGATCTATTT
>JABDJV010000136.1 GCA_013003295.1 Pyrinomonadaceae bacterium
GATAACGCGCTTCCTAATCGCCAAAGTCTTAAAAACACGTCTGTTTATGGTTTAGAGTCGGGCTTGCCCGACAACGCGTTGTCAGTTCGCATTTCTATTGGCGAGAACACGTTAAAGATTACCACGCTCAGGGGGGCAAGCCCGCCTCTAAACCGGCGGCATGGGTTTACTTAGAATCTGTCGTTACAAAGTGATCCGATAGCCTCTCGATTGCCTCCTTTACCGATAGAGTTTCTTGATCACCGGTTTTCATATTTTTGAGGGTGACCGTATTCTCTGCAATCTCGCTTTCGCCCAATACACATACAAACGGAACATCGATCTGGTCGGCATACTTAAACTGCTTCCCAAGCTTGTCTGGCTGTGGATAGATAGTGACGCGCAGCCCATTTTGCCTCAACTCGCCGGCGAGTTTTAAGGAATCGCTCGCCGTTTCTTCATTCCAAATCGTCACCAAAACATCCGCGGCATTAGTCGTAAGATCGTCGGGGAACATATCCCTTTCTTCCATGATCATCAGAATGCGTTCTAGCCCAAGCGAAAGACCGACTGCCGGAATTTCCTCCTTGCCAAACATTCCGATCAAACCGTCGTAGCGTCCGCCGCCGGCGATGCTTCCTGCAAAATCACCTTTCGTTAAGACCATTTCAAAGATTGCACCAGTGTAATATGAAAGCCCTCTGGCTAAACTAAGATCGATCTTGATCTGAGGAATCATTCTCGTTAACTCAGCAAGTTCCTTGGGTATCGATTCTTGATTCACCGAGTCCAAAAATGCACTTGCAGCAGTTTGGTCAATTCCTCGCGCCGACAACTCTTTGTAAACCCCCTCCGCGCCGATCTTATCGAGCTTGTCGAGTGAAACGAGTGCATCTGAAGTCTGCTCTTCACCTATACCGGCCTCGCTAACCATTTTTCTCAAGGATTCCCTATGATTAACCCGAATTTCGAAATCGCTAAATTGCAATCGATTTAAGATTTCACTGACAGCTGAAATAAGCTCGACCTCAACAACGATCGATTTAGAACCGATTGCATCCACATCGCATTGATAAAACTCTCGATAACGCCCGCGAGCGGGACGGTCCGCCCGCCAGACGGGTTGGATCTGGTAGCGCTTGAAAAAGCGTGGGAGTTCGTTTCTATTATTGGCAATTACCCGGGCCAGCGGAACCGTCAGGTCATAACGAAGAGCGAGATCGGCAAGATCATCTTCTTTAACCTCATCTTCGCGCCTAAGTTGTTTTTTTAGTTTCTCCCCGCGTTTGAGAATCTTATACATCAACTGATCGCCCTCTTCGCCGTATTTGTTGGTCAGGGTCGAAAGGTTTTCGATTGACGGGGTTTCGAGGGGCTCGAAGCCGTATTTTTCATAGACCTCTTTTATAACGCCGATGACATAATTGCGCTTGCGGATTTGGTCAGGAAGAAAATCACGCATCCCGCGTGCTGGGTTTGTATTGCTCATAAAAAGAATTGCACCACAGAGGCAAAGCGATTAAAGAAAATTTTTACCACAGATGGACACGGATAAGAGAAGATAAATATCGGATAAAAAATTCGAATATGCGGACAGATCTTCAGAAATCCCATAAAATCTGTGTTCATCTGTGGTTAGCATTCGCCTAATTCTATGCGCTCTCCGTGACAAAAATCTTATTTTACACGATTAGTTCTCACCCGCGCCAAAACCTTTTACAAGCGATTCACTATCCCAGGCATGGTCAACAAGTTCGGTATCTTCGCCTCGTTCGCGTTTCATCAGGTCTTCCTGATATTGGATTCTCGCGCGCGCTTCAGAAAAATAGGTGTCGCTGTCGTGGCGGTGTTCGGCAAGTTCCCACATTGCGGTTTCATCCGCTTTACGGAAGTTTAACCCCACTCGCCTCGCCGTGTAAGCCCTTGCTCCAAGTTTTCTGAGTACGTCAACACCGACTCGAATAGAGGTATCAAGACTATCGCGGTAGATATGTTCTAAGCCCATATCAATAAATTCATATGCGTCGTATCGGTTCTGGGCGCGCATCATGATCTTCAGGTTTGGATAAAACTTATTGAGCGTCTCGACAAGCTGATAATTTTCGTCCGGATCGGTCAGGGTCGAAATGAAAATATCGGCATTTGCGGCCCCCGCGGAAAGAAGATAATCCGGCCGGGTGGCATCGCCATAATAGACCTTGAAACCAAATTTGCGAATAAGGTTTACCTGGTCCGGATCGTTGTCAATATAAGTAGCCTCAACACCATTCGCCCGTAAGAATCTACCGATCGTGCTTCCAAAATGACCAAATCCGGCGATGATAACTTTGTTGTGCTCATCGACGACATCCATTTCTCGTTCCCTATCGTCAGTACTTCCGTCGCACAAGCGAGGCTGGATCAACTTCTCATTAATTATAAAAAGCAAAGGAGTTATCGTCATACTGAGCGCGACGATCGCAGTTCCAATACTCAGTGTTTCATTCGTTGAGATCCCCAATTGTCTGACAAACGAAAAGATCACAAAACCAAATTCACCGGCCTGGGCCAAGGCAAATGCGAACGTAAAATTTTGACTTACGGAAAGCTTAAATACCTTGCCGATAACAAACAAGATCACAAATTTTATGACCAAAAGTGCAAACGTCAATGAAGCGATCAAGATCGGACTATCAGCGATCAGCTTAAAATCGATGGAAGCGCCGACAGCGATAAAAAACAGGCCGAGCAGCAAGCCTTTGATCGGTTCTAAATCCGCTTCCAGTTCGTGGCGATATTCACTATTGGCAAGAATCACGCCTGCCAGGAAGGTTCCCAGGGCCGCACTCAAACCGACCAACTGCATCAGGTAAGCGATAGAAACCACTATGAGCAGGGCCATTCCCATAAACAGCTCACGCACACGGCTCCTGGCGATCATCCGAAGAGTCGGAACAACCAAAAATCTTCCAACCAGTATTACTATCGCTACAGCTAAAAACACTGCCAGCGTCTGCAGTCCCATCGGCAAATCACTTATAAGTGTTTCCGAAGCATTTGAGACTTCACGGACAGCAAGCAGCGGAAGTATTGCCAGAATCGGGATCACGGCAATGTCCTGAAACAGCAATACGCTAAACGAATTCTGCCCGCCTTCGCTTCGCATTAGTCCTTTTTCATTTAGGGTTTGAAGTACGATCGCGGTCGATGATAAGGCAAGTGCGAGTGCAACCGCCAAGGCACTCTGCCAGATCAAGCCGAGCAGGAGTCCCACACCAAAGATCGCCGTGGCAGTTATTAAAACTTGAGACATCCCAACCCCAAGTATCTGTTTCCGCAGCCGCCAGAGCTTTTCGGGCTCAAGCTCCAAACCGACAAGAAACAGCATTATCACCACGCCGAATTCGGCAAAGTGCATAATGTCCTCGCCTTCTTCACCGATAAAGCCGATCACAAACGGACCGATCAGCATTCCCGCGATCAAATACCCGAGGACCGACCCAAGCCCCAAACGCTTAGCGATCGGCACACAGATAACAGCCGCCGCCAAAAATACGGTCGATTGTAAGAGAAAATTGGATTCTGCTGCCATAGTAATTTCGAGTTCAGAGTTCAGAGTTCAGAGTTCGAAGTTCAGAGTTCGAAGTTTGTTTCGTGAAACTCTGAACCAGGAACTCTAAACTTTGAACTCGTTTACAGAATCTCGTTCAAATACCTCAAGGATTTCGCTTTTTCCAGATCTAGATCTCCGTTGCTTAATACTTTTAATAACCGTCCGTAATTCAGCGCTGCCCGATCGATCTGCTCGCCTTTCATATTGTGGGTCCCCATCACCGCAAATGGCGGCAAATACTGCATCAGGCAGAGGTTTGCGGTTTGCTCGAACGGCTGCATAAATTGCCGGATCGAGTATTTGTTATAGCCCTGTTCGCAATACGCCTCTTCATTTCCGCCCGTAGTTATTGCGTTAAAAATGATCTTGTCTTTGAGCGCTTCTCCGCCCGCGCCATACGCCCAACCATATTCAAGCACCATGTCGATCCATTGTTTCAAAAGCGGCGGCGACGAATACCAATAAAACGGGTGGTGCCAAATGACTATTTCATGCCGCTTGAGCAGCGATTTTTCGAATTCGATATCGACGTTAAACTCAGGATAGGTCTCGTAAAGATCATGGAAGGTAATGTTTTCCTGCTGGGGGATCTCTTTGATCAAACGGGTATTGATCCTCGAACTCTCGAGCCTTGGATGTGCAAAAAGTACTAAGATCTTATGCATATTTTCTTACATTGCGCCCTTTGCGAAAACCTTTGCGCTCTTTGCGGTAAAAAAGACCCTAACCGCGAAGGACGCAAAGATTAAGACGCGAAGGTTCGCAAAGTTCAAGATCCGTAGATCCCGTTTAGCTCCACGTAACCCGTCCAAAATCTCTCGAGATCCTTGATCTCGTCATCCTTCAATTCGCGTTTTACTCTTGCAGGGCTTCCGATCACCAGCGATCTTTCCGGGATCTGCGTTCCGGGGGTTACGACACTTCCGGCTCCGATCAATGAATTTTTTCCAATTCTTGCTCCGTCCAATATGATCGCTCCCATTCCGATCAGGCAACCGGTTTCTATATGACACGCATGGATCGTCGCCGCATGGCCGACCGTTACCTCGTGCTCGATGATCGTCGGGTAATCGCCGCCGATGCTGGATACATGAATTATTGTTCCGTCCTGTATATTCGTTCTCTCGCCGATTCGAATGTAGTTTACGTCGCCGCGAACAACGCAGTTATACCAGATACCCGCGTCGGCTTCGATCTCGACATCACCGATTACCACGGCATTTTCAGCGATGAAAACGCTATCGTGAATTTTTGGAGTTTTATCTTGAAAAGTCCTGATCATTGTCTCACTTTCCGCCAATTACGACTTCGCGTCCCTTCGCGAAAACCTTTGCGTCCTTTGCGGTTAAGGCTTTTTTTACCGCAAAGAACAACTATTTGGAATGCTTGTATACCACTCCATTTTTCATCACGAAATCTACTTTTTCGAGCAGCTTTATATTTCGAAGCGGATCACCTTTCACAGCCACAATGTCCGCGTACTTTCCAGATTCAAGCGACCCGACGGTTTTTTCAACTCCCAAAAGTTTCGCTCCGTTTAGCGTGCCGGCTTTGATCGCATCCATCGGCTTCATTCCGCCCCATTCGACCATAAGCGTAAACTCATGACCATTCGTTCCATGCGGAATAACGCCGGAGTCTGTACCAAGTGCTATTGGAACTCCATTTGCGACTGCTATCTTTATGGCGTTTCGCATCGCTTTAGCAGCAGCATAAGATTTCTCGGCAATATAGCCGGTCAAAAACCCTCGCTTTGCCAACCTCTCGACGGCCTCACCGGCCATCAGGGTCGGCACGAGATAAGTGCCGTTTTGGCTCATCAATTTCGCGCCTTCTACATCTATAAACGAACCATGCTCGATTGAAGCCACTCCGGCGCGGGTCGCAACCTTTATTCCTTCGGTGCCATGAGCGTGTGCGGCTACTTTCCGATGGTGCTGTTTTGCTTCATCGACCATCGCCTTCATTTCTTCAAACGAATACTGCTGAACACCGACCGCATCACCTTCTGACAAGACACCGCCGGTTGCGCAAGTCTTGATCACGTCAGCACCGTATTTGATCTGATATCGAACCGCTGCCCGAACCTGATCAACGCCATCGGCGATACCGGTCTTAAAATCTCCATCGGCCATACCGGGCTTGTAACCGTTCTCGTCGCAGTGTCCTCCCGTGATCCCGAGGGAATGCCCGGCAGTTTGCATACGCGGTCCGGGGATCCATCCGTCGTCGATCGCCTTTCGAATTGCAAGATCATCAAATTTTCCCGCCCCAACATTTCGGATCGTCGTAAATCCGGCCATCAGAGTCTTCTTTGCATTGTCTACGGCGAGTATCGCGCCAAAGGAATTGTAATCGCGAAAACGAGCCGTGCGTCCTTCTGCGTCCCCGAGAACACGTCCGACGATATGTGTATGGGCATCAATAAATCCAGGCATGATAGTCGCATCACCAAGATCGATGAGCTTCGAACCAGCCGGGATACTAACGCTTCCCTGCTTTCCTACCGCAACGATCTTATTGCCGGTTACGACTACGGCACCGTTGGTGATAGGCGAGCTTTTTACGCCATCGATCACCCGCGCTGCTCTCAAAACCACGGTTCCGTTACCCTGCTTTTCGCCCGGTTTTCCTAAGTTTTGCCCGCTGACAACAATGATCTGGAGCGTTAAGACGGCTGCTATCGCCAACGCGATTCTTATCTTCGACATTTATGATCCTCTTCGAATTTTTTTGTTTGCTGCTTTGCCGATTATAAGCCTCGCCAAACAGCAAGTTCAAACGAGTGGCAGGCTTTCTTTTTTTTGTATGTTCGTGGCAGAATTATCTTGTTCAAATCAAACAAGTTCGGGAAAAAGCACAAACGTATGGCAACTAAACCTAAGATACTGGCCTTTGCAGGTTCATTGAGGAATGACTCGACAAACAAGAAAACTGTCAAGATCGCTATGAAGGGGGCCCGCGAGTCGGGCGCGGAAGTTACATATATCGATCTGAAACAGTATCCCTTGCCGGTTTATGACGGCGATATTGAAGTGGAAAGCGGAATCCCCGAAAATGCTCTGAAACTGCAGGAGCTGATGCTTGAAAACGAAGGGTTCCTGATAGCTTCGCCGGAATATAACAGTTCGGTATCTGGTGCGCTCAAAAACATGATCGACTGGACGTCCCGCCCAAATGGAGATTTAGAAGCCGGAGCCTGCTATAGCGGAAAGGTCGTTTCGATAATGAGTGCCTCGCCGGGCGAGCTCGGGGGATTGCGCGGACTATTTGATATTCGAAAGATCCTTTCGACGATGGGTGTGATCGTTCTTCCTGGGCAGTATGCGGTTTACGGGTCTTTTAAGGCTTTTAACGATGCGGGCAACCTTATCGACGGCGAATCCCAGGAAGCCGTTGAACGATTAGGTTCCAATGTTGCTAAAATGTTAGAAAAGTTAAACAAATAATGCTCGAAGTAAGAACTCCAAATTATCCTCTGGATCAGTTTATCGATTGCTTCTTCTATCATGAAGACGTAAATCCGGTTCATTCGATCGATCGGTTTTTGCCCGACGGAAATACCGAAATAATCATCGATCTCACCGAAACACCGAAGTACATTTATGATAATGAAACGCTGGTCGAAAAGCAGGAATGCAAGAATGCATGGGCATCCGGTGTACGTTCGGAGTATATAACCATCCCGTCTGGCAAAGATTCAGCAATGCTTGTGATCTACTTTAAGAAGGGCATGGCTTATCCCTTCTTCCCCGTTCCGATGAACGAGACCTCTGACTGCGTCGTCGATACAGACCTGCTTTGGGGTTCGGAATTCGAACAACTAAGGGAGCAGCTATTGAGCATCGACGATATCGGTAAACGCTTTGAGCTGGCTGAAAAGTTCCTGCTGAAACGGTATTCAAGGCACTTAAAGGTAAACGAATGCGTTGCCTTTGCTGTCGATGAAATAGTGGCGAATCCTGATCAGATCAGTCTTTCGACGCTTTACGATAAGATCGGTTATTCTCAAAAGCACTTTACCGAGATGTTCAAGGGCCACGTCGGCGTAACGCCGAAAACCTTTGTAAAGGTGATGCGATTTCAGCGGGCTATTGCGGAAATCGAGTCCGGAACGAAAATAAACTGGCCGGAGATAGCTTTTGATGCCGGTTATTACGATCAGGCGCATTTTATTAACGACTTCAAAGCATTTTCGGGATTTACACCAGAAGAGTATCTGAAACGCAAGAACGGAAACTTAAACTATGTGCCGGTCGGCTGATGTAATATTTTTCCAATACGCAAACATAAAGACCAACTATCATCGATAAAATATACCCGTTAGAAAAAACTAATATGAAAAATTTGCTTCTCGCTATCGCTGTTTTTAGCCTCTTAAATATCGCTCCAGTTGTCATAAAGGCCCAGGCGCCGGCTGATTTTCAGATCGCCTACAACGTTTTGGTCGACAAAGAGGCTGACGATTACGACGTTTTTATTATGAACGCCGACGGCTCCGAAAAACGCAATATAACAAACCACAAGGATGTCGCCTGGACTTACTACGCATATGAAAACACGATCTATTTCATAAGCGACCGCGGAGCCTGCAAACGCTGCTATTTTCTTTATTCGATGGATACGGATGGTAAAAACATCAAGAAGATAACCGATCTACAGCTTGAGGATTCCTGGATGAGTGCCCGCCAAAATGGAAGCGAACTCGTCGTAGCCGGACGGATCGGCAAAGAAGTAAGAAATCAGCTGTTTGTCATAGATATAAATACGGGAACTCATCGGCAGATCACAAACGATCCCGATGGGAGGTTTCGTGACCCACTATTCTCTCCTGACGGAAGCAAGATCTTTTTTGTCTATAAGAAAAGGAAACAGGAAAACCCTCATTCCGGTGAGCTTTTCGTAATGAATGCAGACGGAAAAAACAAAAAACAACTCACAAAATATCCTGCAAATGATAAGAGTGCGGGAAAGTTTAGATACCGGGCAGGACCTCCGCGTTGGAACTCAAAAGGAAAATTCATCAGCTATCAATCGGTTCAGAATGGAAAAAGCAGTCTTTTCGCGATTACCCCGGACGGGAAGAAAAAATGGAAATTGACCGATAATAAACTCAATGAAGGCTGGCATGACTGGACACCGGATGGAAAATGGCTGGCGGTTGAGATGTGGGATGATAAGAGGACGAGTTATGGAATTCACCTGATGAATTATGAAACAAAAGAAACGATGGTGCTGACGGATAAATCGAAATACCAATTTCAGCAAGCTCCGGTATTTGTAAAAGAAGATCCGCTTACGGCCGACCGCGCCGAGCTTCTGCGCCTGCACAAGCAGCATCAAACTGCACATCTTACCTACAACGCCGATCTCTTTGTTGAGACGTTTGCAGAAACCCTTCCTCAAATTCAACGGGGTGAAGTCTCACTCAGGAATAAAGCCGAGAATCTTACGCGGATCAAAAGCTACTTCAAATCCTACAAATTTCTCGAATGGCAAGATGTAAAACCGCCGATCATCAGAATCTCCAAAGACGGCACCATGGCTACAAAGATCGTTGAGAAAAGAGTTAGCGGAACTTATAAAAACGAGAAAGGCGAGCCCATAAAAGATCTTACCGAATTTGCCTGGCTTGAGGTCTGGGAAAAGATTGAGGGTAAATGGAAAGTTGTCACAGTAGCCTCCACTCGAAAACCCGTAAGTAACAACAACTTAGGAAACCCTCGATAAATCCTGGTTGTAGCATATTATTTAGCGCTTCCTGCCTTAGCAGCAGGCAAGTTCGTCGAACCTCAATTTACGGATTCTTAAATTTTTGTTGAACAAACCCTGAAAACGTACTATTTTTATAACAACATATAAAAATTTGAATGGGTGAGAACAATAAGTGAAACCAACCGACATTAAAGACCCCGAATACTTTCACAAAGTAGTGGATTGCCAATACGCCTGCCCCGCACACACACCTGTTCCGGAATACATACGGCTGATCGCAGAAGGAAAATATACTGAGGCCTACATGCTCAACTGGGATTCAAACGTCTTCCCTGGAATTCTCGGCCGAACCTGTGACCGCCCATGCGAACCTGCCTGCCGGCGCGGACGGCTTGAAGAAGAAGAACCGGTCGCGATCTGCCGTCTGAAACGTGTTGCTGCGGACAATAAAGATGAAGTGTCCAGCCTGATGCCTCAGGGTCCTTTTGAGCCGAATGGCAAAAAGATAGCTCTTATCGGTGCCGGTCCGGCTTCACTTACCGTTGCCCGGGATCTCGCACCGCTTGGCTACGAGCTGCATCTTTACGACGACCAGGATAAAGG
>JABDJV010000152.1 GCA_013003295.1 Pyrinomonadaceae bacterium
GGATATCAACCTTTCGATCAGGTACTTTGGGAATTAGTTCGTTAATGGCCCGGCGCACGGTGATGCCGCTAACACCAAAAGCCTCCCAGCCGATGGATTTGCCGGTCTTCTCACTCAAGTGTTTTGAAAACTGACCCGTAAGGGCCTCCTTGTGGGTCTTTACGCCGACGCCGGCTACCGTAGATTCGCCTACAGCAAGGAGCGTCAGCGCTTCGCCTTCCGACGAGACCTTTCCTTTTGTATCGCCCTCGGCGTCCGGAAGTCGGCCAACTTTCAGGCGTACAAGCTTTCCCTGCAAGTACAGAAGAGGAAGAAACGGAACAAGAGCTAACCCAAACAAAACAAAACGCGATTGGGCCTTTTTCAGCGTTTTGCGTTCATCGGGAATTCGGTTCGGGTTGTTTTCTAGCGTTTCAGCCATTGTGTTAAAATCTCACTTCGCAAATGAATTCGTCAACCCCCTTCAAATTAATTTTGGTTATTTCGCTCTCCATCATCTTTAGCTATGGGTGTCGTTTTTGGAGCGGAACCGGCACGAAACCGGGCAGCGATTTACCTGTCGCCGAAGTTCAGACAAACGTACCGTTTGAAACAAAAGTACCCGAGACCTTTCAGGCCGAGATCGTCGTATCTACTTATGCCGGCGGAAAAAAGATGAAGCGAACATACTTTATCGCAAAAAAGGGAGTCAAAAGCATCGTTGTATTTGATCATGGCACGGAAAACGAAAAAGCGGACCTGCAAACGGACCTGTCGACGAGCTATTTGATCGACCGGAAGCGAAAAGTTTGGAAGAAGAGAACGCGGTCGGGCAAAAAAGCAGATGATGACGAGCTTAGGAAGTTTCTTACCACCAAATGGCTCAATGAGAAGATCGGAGCCGAATTTGAAAACCTCGGTGCAACTGATAACTTGGCCAAGTACCGTGTCAGACTAGCCGAATCCGAAAAAACCGAAGTGATCATTTTTATCGACGAAAATCTAAACATTCCCGTAAAACAGGAGTTTTACAGCATTGTCGACGATCAGCGGGTTTTATCTTACTCGGTAAAGGTTGAAAATATTAAGACAGATGCCGACGACAAATTGTTTACCCTTCCCGAGGAATACACTGAAGAATTGAAGCCCTCATAATAAAGGTATTTTTTATGATCAAACCCGCTCAGAAGAAGTTGGCGCACGAGATATTTAAGACCATTCCCTATATAAACCTGATCGGGATGGAATTGGTAGATATAGATCCGCCTGAAGCCACAGTAAAACTGGAAATGCGCGATCAGCTGCGCCAGCCTCACGGGCTTTTGCACGGGGGCGCGACCGCTTCATTAATCGATACCGCGACGGCGTTTGCGCTGATATCCGTTGTTGGGGAAGAAAAGAAATTCGCAACAGTTGATCTGAATGTGCATTATCTGCGCCCTCACACCGAAGGTGTTATTACGTGCACCGCAAAAGTTGTAAAACCCGGCAGGCGCCTCTCAACGATCTCGGCGGACGTTATAAACGAAGAAGGAAAGTTGATCGCCACCGCGTTATCGACGTATGTGAAAGTTGGGTGAGTTTTGTGGAAGTTTACTGAGTTGACTGGGAGTTGACCGAGTTCGGTGAGTTTGGTGAGTTTGGTGAGTTGATTTGGTTTTCTGTCCCGAAAGGGACAATTGACAGTAGCCCCGCCATTTATGGCGGGGTAGGGTCAAAAAAAAAGATCCAGAGTCCCATCGGGACGACTGAAACTGGCAATTCCAGCCGTCCGCTTTGCGGACTGGACTACTTTTTTGCGAATACCCACCGATAAATCGGTGGGCTATTATCAAACGTCCCTCCGGGACCGAACTGGCTGGGAGTTGACTGAGTTTGCTGAGTTGACTGGGAGTTGACTGAGTTTGGTGAGTTGGTTTAGTTGACCGGGTTCTTCTGTCCCGAAAGGGATAATTGACAATAGCCCCGCCATTTTATGGCGGGGTAAGGTCGAAAGAAGCATTATAGTCCCATCGGGACGGCTGAAACTGGCAATTCCAGCCGTCCGCTTTGCGGACTGGACTACTTTTTTGCAAATACCCACCGATAAATCGGTGGGCTATTATCAAACGTCCCTCCGGGACTGAACTCGCTGGGAGTTGACTGAGTTTGCTGAGTTTTTTGAGTTTGCCGAGTTAAGTCAATGAAAACGAACTCAGCCAACTCCAGTAAACTCACTAAACTCAGCCAACTCCCAGCAAACTCAGCAAAAACGATGGAAGAATTACGGAAGTTTTCAAAGTATTTCAAACCTTATAAATGGAACGTCTTTTTTGGCGTTTTATTTATCTTGTTTGGAATGATTTTTAATCTTCTGGTGCCGTTTTTGGTTGGCCGGGCGATCGACGAACTCAGTCGGGAAGTAACCCGGGAGAGCATCATATTCTACCCACTGGTTATTCTGGGCGTCAGTCTTACCGGTGCTGTTTTCCTGTTCTTTCAGCGAAGGCTTTTGATAAACGCATCGCGCCATATCGAATATGATATGCGCCGTGATTTCTACGATGCGCTGGTTCATCAACCGCTCGAATACTTTCAGAATACACGCGTCGGTGATCTGATGGCCCGCGCCACGAATGATCTCGGGGCGATCCGGCAAATTGTCGGTCCAATGATCCTGTATTCGTTTCAGGCGATATTTGCGCTGATGGTCGTATTGCCGATAATGCTTAGCATCTCCGTGAGGCTGACCCTGTTCCTGCTCATACCCCTTCCCCTGGTTTCGATCACGGTGAAGTATTTAGGACAGCAGATCTACATACGTTTTGAAAAAA
Source organism: Pyrinomonadaceae bacterium (assembly GCA_013003295.1). GTDB lineage: Bacteria > Acidobacteriota > Blastocatellia > Pyrinomonadales > Pyrinomonadaceae > Aridibacter. Next base: position 2,793 of record JABDJV010000152.1, read on the forward strand.
TTCAGGAATTCTTTTCCGGTATTACCGCCCGCTCGCAGGAAAATCTCACCGGGGCGCGGGTGATCAGAGCTTACGCACAGGAAGACGCCGAGATCGAAGAATTTCGAAAGCTCAATCTGGAATATGCCAGAAAGAACATTTCGCTCGTAAAATTCGCCGCCGCGATGCGGCCCCTTTTATTCTTTTTTATCGGTTTGAGTTTTGTCATCATTGTCGCAGTCGGTGTTCCGATGGCGGTTCGCGGCGAGATAACTGCCGGCGAGTTTACTTCCTTTATCTTATATCTCCAACGGATGATCTGGTATCTGATCGCGCTTGGATACGTGGTTAATCTCTATCAGCGGGGCACGGCAAGCCTCAAGAGGTTTAACGCGATCCTCGAAACCGAACCTTCGATAAACGACCAGCCCGGCACGAAACGCCAACCGAAAATAAAAGGAAACATAGAATTCCGTAATCTGAATTTCGCCTATAACGGGACACCGACGCTTAAGAACATTAACTTAAAGATCGAGCAGGGAACAACCGTTGCGTTTGTCGGTAAAACGGGAAGCGGAAAATCGACTCTCGTAAGCCTTGTTCCAAGACTGTTGGAATCCCCCGATAGAAGTGTGTTTGTAGACGGGATCCCGGTGCAGAATTATCCATTGGAGCAACTCCGAAGATCGATCGGATTTGTTCAGCAGGAAACTTTTTTGTTTAGCAATACGCTCGCTGATAACATACTTTTTGGAGTTGAAGCTGAAAACGGCACAAGTAAGAAGCTCCCGGAAAGCGAAGACAAGATCAAGGCGATCACAAATGGCCACATCTCTGTAGAAAAAGCCGCCGCGATCGCCGGAATGACCGAGGACATACGCGGATTTCCGTATGGTTACCGCCAGCTTGTCGGCGAGCGCGGGATAACGCTTTCGGGCGGGCAGAAACAGCGCACAGCGATCGCCCGGGCGGTAATGCGCGATCCAAAAATACTGATCTTGGACGATTCTCTTTCAGCCGTAGACACCTTGACCGAAGAAAAGATCCTGCACGGTTTGAGAGATGTAAGATCTGAGCGTACGACGATCATAATTTCTCACCGCGTTTCGACTATTCGCGACGCGGATTTGATCTGCGTGATGCACGACGGAGAAATTATCGAGCGCGGTACGCACGATAAACTATTGGATCTGGGCGGTGAATACGCTGCCCTTTATCAGAGACAGCTCCTCGAGGAAGAGATCGAGGCGACGGAGTAAAGGATGGATAAAAAGGCTGCAAAAATTTCGATTGAGCAAATGCATAAGAATCTGCTCGTATTGTGGCTTGCGATGTTTTCCGCGCAGTTTATGTTTTTGCTGGTGATCTATTTTGTCGAGCCAAAGCTTTTTGAGTTTGATCTCTCGAAACCTCTCCTCGATCAAAATTCATTGATAATTATCATCTTTGCGGTCTTCGCGGTTATCAACATTGCTGCCTCCTTTATACTGCGAAAGAAATTCCTGAATGAAGCCGTCGAAAAGCAAAACATCTTTTTGGTGCAAACCGCTTTGGTGGTTGGATGCGCTTTGTGCGAAGCGGTCACGCTTTTTGGTTTTATGCTTGCTTTCGTTGCCGAATACCAGTATTTCTTTCTGTGGATGATACTTGGAGCATTGGGAATGCTCTTCCATTTTCCGCTAAAAAAACACCTGATAAATGCAAACTTTCAAAAACCTGAATATAAGTGATCTCCGAATCCGATAAGTGGGCCGGATTACATATGTTATATTTTCTGTGTGTTTCGAAGATCATTCATGGCCCTACTGCTTGCGGCGTCCCGCCATTTTCTCTAACATAAAAATTTCATGATCAAACGCTGGATGCACAAAAAGGAGCGATATTATGCGATGCTCAATGACAATCGCGTCGTGCGTCCGTTTGGCTGGGGAACCGAATTTGTCGATCAAAAGGTAAACGGTACCGATCCCCGTGAATTTTTTCGGGATTATTCCAGGGAAATGGTTGAGCGAAGCGAGCAATTCTATCATCTTCCCCAGATCAACGATTACGAATTTGACGGAGAACGGGTTACCTGGACGAGTGCTGTAAAAACGCCTTTTAATGAAAACAATACCGTCTTCACACATCTTTTTCCGCACGAACAGGACAAAAAAGCCGCGGTCGTCGTGCTCCCGCATTGGAACGCAAAGGCCGGAACTTATTTCGATCTCTGTAAGTTTTTCAACAAAGTCGGAATAACTTCTCTTCGTCTGACTCTTCCTTATCACGAAGAGCGGATGCCGGCTGAACTGGAGCGTGCTGATTATTTGGTGGCGCCGAATGTCGGACAGACGCTTCAATCCTTAAGACAATCGGTTTTGGACACACGCGCAGCAGTTCGCTGGCTCAAACTTCAGGGTTATGAAAAGGTTGGGATCGTTGGCACAAGCATCGGTTCTTGTGTCGGATTCCTGGCATTTGTACACGACCCGTCAATCGATGCTGGGGTTTACAATCATGTCTCAGGTTATGTGGCTGACGTCGTTTGGGAGGGGCTTTCCACCTATCACGTTAAAGAAGGACTCGAAAAGGATGTAACGCTCGATGAACTTCGCGACTATTGGCTTCCGATCTCGCCGATGTCCTATATGGATCGATTGGCGAAGCTTCCCGCCCGCCCGCAGCGCTACATTTACACGCTTTACGACCTGACCTTTCCGATAGACCTTTCGCGCGACATGATGAAAAAGCTCGAAAACACCGGCGTAGAACACGATCAAGTGGTAATCCCATGCGGTCATTACACTTTGGGCGAAAAACCCTGGGTCTACATTGACGGCTATAAGATCATCTCTTTCCTTCGAAGAAACCTGCGATGAATCCAAAAATATTCAGGGAATACGACATTCGGGGGATCGTCGGGACAGATCTCGATCCTGACGTGACACGCCTGGTTGGAAAGGCCTACGGGACCGTGC
>JABDJV010000164.1 GCA_013003295.1 Pyrinomonadaceae bacterium
GGACAGGGATGTCCGCGCTCCCGGTACTAATTCTCATTGGCGAGACCAGTCAGATCGATCTTGTAAATCCTGCTCAATCCGTTTTCGTATTTAAAGATCTCACTTTCAAATGCTTCGAGCGAATCATATCTCTTTCTCGAGACGGAGCTTCGGCGGCTCGTAAAATAGAGTGTTTTCGTTTTCCAGTCGACAAATGGGCAAAACTCCATATAACGTGAATTTACCCTCTTACCCATATTCTTTGCTTTGCTCCATACGCCATTTCGGTCGCGATAGCTGATATACATATCGCCGCTTCCAAGCCCGTCCTTCCTGCGCCAGCCGCCAAAGATCAGAAACGATTCATCCGGCGCGATATAGGCATTGTACTCGGCGCCTTTTGTGTTTATTGCTTCGCCGAGCGAGACCGGTTCGGTATACCCGCCGTTTTTCCATTCACTCAGGAAAATATCGTCTTCACCCTTTGATTTGTCAGACTTGAGAGTGAAATAGAGATTGCCGTTTGCGGCAACCGAAGGGTAGAACTCATTTCCTTTTGAGTTTACGGGGGCACCGATGTTCTTCGGTTCGGACCAATTCGAGTTTGAACTGCTTCGTTCTACATACCAGATGTCCATATCCTTTGGTTTCTCATCTGATTTATTTAACGGTCTGCTTGAGACGAAATACAATCTCGACCCATCCGGGGAAAAAGAAGCTTCAAGGTCGGTGAACTTTCCCGAAAAACTTGCGAGCTCAGGCTTTTGCCATTTACCGCGAGTTTTCTTAACGACCGCGATCACCGAACGGTCGCCGAGAGGACTTTGCATAGTGACATAAGCCTCATTGCCGTTTGGCGACATCGTAAAATCCCTCACATTGGGATACTTTGCAAGGACCTGTAAACCAGGCGTCGCTGATTGGGCAACTGAATTTAATGAAACCGCCAACACGATTATCAACGGGTAGAAATATGTTTTAAATATTTTCATGATTTGGATAGGTTTAATTGGTTTTAAGTGAGTTTACGCCGATTAAGATCAGTAGTTTCAATTTTCCGGCTCCGGTCTTGCCCATACTTCCTGTTTCAAAGTATCCTTATCAAAATCCAAAAAATCCGGAGCGAAATTATGAAACGAATTCTAGCAGTACTTTTGGCAGCAACCCTCCTACTAATGGTTTCCTGTAAAGAAACAACAACAGAAAAACCGAACAGCACGGGCGGTGTCAAAAGGGCCGATACCTCCAAGATGACCGAAGAGGAGATCCTGGCGAAGGCAAAGGAGATACACAAGGAAGTCATCACGCTTGATACCCACGCCGATATCAACACAAAGAATTTTACCGAGGAGAAAAACTACAGCAAGAAGCTCGAAGGAGTGCAGGTTGATCTTCCAAAGATGAAGGAAGGCGGTCTTGATGTGGCATGGTTTATCGTTTATACCGGCCAGGGCGAGCTGACCGATGAAGGTTACAAGAAAGCCTATGAAAATGCGATCGATAAGTTTGACGCTATTGACCGACTGGTAACAAAATTCGCGCCGGATGAGATCGAGCTTGCCAAGACTTCCGAAGACGTTCGCCGGATCCACAAGGATGGGAAACTGGTTGCGATGATCGGCGTCGAGAATGCCTATCCGATCGGGAAAGACCTCACGCGGATCAAAGATTTTGCCGAGCGGGGCGCGCGCTATATGTCACTTGCGCATAACGGGCACAGCCAGTTTTCGGATTCCAATACGGGCGAAGAAGAAGCGAAGTGGCTCCATAACGGTTTGAGTGAAGAAGGGAAAAAAGCGGTTGCTGAGATGAACAAGTGGGGAATCATTGTTGATATTTCGCACCCTTCAAAAGAAGCAATAAAGCAGATGCTCGAGCTTTCCAAAGCTCCGGTTGTCGCTTCGCACTCTTCGGCACGGGCGAAAGCGGATCACACGCGAAACCTGGATGATGAGCAGCTTGAATCGGTCAAGAAAAACGGAGGTGTTGTTCAAACGGTGGCGCTTGATTCTTATATCAACGTCGAGAAGGCAAAGGCGCGTGATGATGCGCGGGACAAGGTTTACAAAGAATTTGCCGAAAAAGAAAAGTTTGACTTAAAGAAGCGGGAAGACAGAAGGAAACTCCCTGAAGAAGAGCAAAAAGCCTATATGGAGAAACTAAACGCTTTTCGCGAGAAGGCTAAGCCTCTTCTTGAAGAAGCGCAGAAAGACCTCCCGCGGGTGGACGTTAAGGATTTTGTCGACCATATCGATTATATGGTTGATAAGATCGGGATTGACCATGTTGGTATCAGTTCGGATTTTGACGGCGGCGGCGGAATTGAAGGATGGGACGATGCGTCTGAGACGCTCAACGTCACTACCGAATTGGTCAGACGCGGATATTCAAAAGAGCAGATCGAAAAGATCTGGAGCGGAAATTTGCTAAGAGTTCTGGATAAAGTTCAAGAAGTGGCGAAAGAGCTTCAGGGCGGAGAGGAAAAAAAGGCGGAATAAAAATGGAGCGCGGACATCCCTGTCCGCACGATTACGATAGTAATCGATCTTTGGAATAACAGGCTCTAAACATTTGAACTTCGAACGCCTTGCGTTCGTGCGGACAGGGATGTCCGCGCTCCGGCTAGAAAACACCTTACTTCGTGCGGGTTTACGCAAAATGGATGGACTTTTCTGTAATAGATCAGGACGGTACCACGGAAGCAAGATCATTCTTTGTAAAAAACAAATAAAATTTGCCGTCCATAGATTTTATTTGATGTCGAACAAACGATAGCAGTGTTTTTCGCATCACACGGGTTACCGTAATTTGGCAGCTCGTTTTTTTATTGGAGAGGAATTTAAGTGATGCGACTCGTTTACACAGCTTTTGCCGCGTTGATTTTGTTTTCGATGGCTTCCGCCCAGTCCGGCCGAAGGATAAAAACTAAATCGACGCCGCAGACAAAATCAGCTTCGTCCACGCGGACGATCGACGAAAATGTCTATTCCGAATCCCGTCCGTTTAAGCCTGTCTTGCTCCGCCCAAGAACCCAGAAGAAGCCTCGCCCGACACCAAAGCCTGCCGAAACCAAGCCGGCTGAGGTTAAGGACGAGGAAGACGATATTATTTCGATCGAATCAAGCCTGGTTACGATTCCGGTGTCAGTTTTTGATCGGAACGGGATTTACGTATCCAATATTCAACAAAAGGAATTTAAGATCTTTGAAAACGGCGTCGAACAGGAGATCGCATATTTTGGCAAGCGGGACCAACCATTTACCGTCGCACTTGTCATCGATACGAGCGGCTCGACACAATTCAAGATCGAAGACATACACTATGCGGCCAAGTTGTTTGTCCGGCAGCTCAAACCGCAAGACCGCGTCTTGGTAATTCAATTCAGCAGCGGCGTCAGGGTCAGGGCAGAGCCGACGAACGACAAACAAGAGCTCGATCGTGCGATCGAAAAGGCCCGTTTTGGAGGCCAAACGGCACTCTATCGGGCGGTCGAATTCACACTGCGAAAACGAATGAACAAGATCAGGGGCAGGAAAGCGATCGTCTTGTTTACCGATGGGGTTGATACGAGCCGCTGGCGAAACGGTTATATGAGAAACTATGGAGATGCGGAAGAATCCGACACACTGATCTATCCGGTTTTCTATAATACGTTTCTCGGAAGTATCACGAGCGGAACCGTAATGTCCGGTCCGTTTCCGGGTGTCGGCGGGATGCAAGGCGCGAGAGCACAGACGTTCGGGAAGTCGTATCTCGAGCAGCTTGCAGCCTACACGGGCGGAAGAGTTTTTCATGCCGGGCAATCGCGCGGCCTGCTTGTGCAGGCTTTTCAGGGAATCGCGGAAGAACTTAGGAGACAATACAGCATCGGATACTCACCTATCGAAGTTGGTGAAAAGGGTGAGAGGCGGCAAATTAAGGTCAGAGTGTATCGTCCGGATCTGAGGGTTCGTGCCCGTGACAGCTATATTGTCGGTGAGACGAAAAAGACGGACGACGGTAACTAACCGGAAACGGTGCTTTAAACAATATGGCGACTGCTTTAAATCCTCGCAGGCAGCCGCTTTAAAGCCGGAAGAGCTGCTTTAAAGTAACTTCAGACTCCTTTCGAGAGCTTCCCCTAAACCCATTGTTACCAGGCGCTTGCTACTGCTTTAAACAGTTATGCAGTTGCTTTAAATCTTGACCGAGAATGAAAGGAGTGCAATTGTGCGGTGCTTTAAAAAGATTAAACCAAAGCTTTAAATCAGAGCTACTACCACATCGGACGCCATCTTCGGAGCATTAGCGTGAAAAAAAAATGATCACATTTCGGATTACCCGAATGTGATCATCGATACTATTCACTCCAAGCCTAAGCTTTCTTTTTAGGGATACTTGACCAAATCACGTGTTCGGTTATCCACTTATCGCCATCACGTGAAAGCAGCATGTAGTCAATCCCCCAAGCCGCGGTGACTTTGATCGCCGCGATGTGGTTCATAACATCAAGAACCTCAACCTTCTTCGGTGCACCAGGTTTGGGTTTCCACTCGCCCTTCCTAACGCCTTCCAGAAATCCTAAGGCCATTTTGAAGGTCATTTGCTTTCCCTTTTTGTATTTGCCGGTCTTTCGATCAAGGCTATAACCCCATTTGTACATAGTCGGTTTCAGAGCGCTTCTGAGTTTTGCCTCGTTACCCTCATAAAAGGCTTCAATATAATTTAGACCCGTTTGCATAGCCGATTTTTTATCAGTCTCAGTCGGATTCGAGGTTCGGTCAGGACCTTCCCAAAGAATTTGACGGATCATCCATTTTCCGTCGTTTTTTGCCAGAAGCATATAGTCTATGCCCCAATTTGCAGTCACCTTCGTAATAGCTATTTTGTTGCTCAGTCCAAGAACCTCAACTTCTTTTGGAGAGCCCGGCTTTGCAAAATCTTTTTTCGCGCGAACATTCTCTGCATAAGTTAGTGCCTTGGTAAACGGGAAATCACCAGCCGGCACGTATTTGTCCGTGCCCTTTCTCTTGTAGTATCCGTGTTTATTGAGCTCCGGAATCAAGCAAGCCTTCAATTTTGCCGGATCACCTTCGTAAAACCCTTCGATATAGTGAAGCGAAGCCTTTTCGACAGCTTCCATATCAGAACTGCCCGAAGCAATTACCGCCATCGATGCAAAAAGTAAAATTATTCCGATCAAGATCTTTCTCATAGCATTCTCCTTCGTTTTTGCCGATCAACGTAAATACGTCGATAATCCTCTATTTTCTTCTTATACTGAATAACCCATCCAATGTTTCAAATTTATTCGTCCTTCTTCCGAAGCTTTTTAAATGCGACATTGCGCACCCGGCCGGTCGAAAACTTCAGTCCGGAGATCGAGCCGCCCTGGTCCCTTACAAATTCAACATTGCCGACAAACCAAGCCTGACCGCGAAATCGGTCCTTTCTGACCGGTATCATGGTTATATCCCGATTGCGAATATGTTTTGCGGTGAGTTTTCCATCTTGAACCACCAGCGCATAGGTTGTTTCAAGCTCGTCGCTGTAGAAATCACCGGTAAAAGCCTCAAGGTTAACTTTCGTAGGATCGAACGCCTTTATTCTCTTTGCATCCTGAACCCGCCCACCCTGATCCAATTTCAAAAGGTTTACTTTCCCATCGGGACCCTTATGAAACGAGACAGTAGCTTCAACTCCTTCTACGACGAATCTGTCAGCGGCCAGCGGCTTGAGTGTAAATTGACCCTGTCCCGTTGCCCGGGCCGAAAGCCCGCCATCTTTTTTCGCGACCGTAATTATAAAGTTTGGGGCTAGTTGATACTGTCCAACGTAGGAATCTAGAATCGCGGGATCTACCTTTACAGTCTTATTCGGAGGAGCAGTAGGCGCTATTTTCACTTCAAGCCGCTCAAACGGAGATTTTTCGATGAATTCATCTTTCAAATAAATATCAGCCACTTTTGAAGCAATGAGGCGGCTGTTGAAAGCTCCGTCGTTGCTAAATACGACTACCGAGAATTTCTGATCCGGGAATCGTGAAAAATAAGTTCGGTATCCGGCGTCGCCTCCGCCGTGGCTGATCTGGTTCAATCCCCGATACTTGCCAACGACCTGTCCGAGCGCGTAGCTGATCTTCCGGCCGCTGTTGAGAACTCCGCGGGTTTTCATTTTCTCAATGATCGCCTCGTCACCGACCTTTGTGTCTTCAAAATTCATCGCCCACTTGCTTAAATCTTCAACTGTTGTAAACAGACTCGTCGCGCCCACGTTGGCATAGCTTAGTACAACTTTCTTTACGCCTCCTTTTGCCGGGCGATACGAATAGGCACGATTCTTCACGATCTTCTCGTGGTCATCATAAAAGAGGGTTTTAGTCATCCCGAGCGGTTTGAAGATCCTTTCGCGTGTAAATTCCGGAAACGATTTTCCGGAAACACGTGCGACGACTTCAGCAAGCAATGTATAACCGGTATTGCTGTAGGCATATTCGGCACCCGGCTCGAAATTGAGGGCTTTTTGTCTGCGTACGAGACTGAGAATATGCTCTAGTGTGATCACGTCGTCCAAGCGCCAACCGGCCAGGGCGAGTAGGTTCCACTGGTCCCTCAAGCCGCTGGTGTGATGTGCCAGGTGTCTTAGCGTTATCTTATGCCCAAAATTGGGAACTTCCGGAACATACTTTCTTATATCATCGTCGAGTGATAGCTTTCCGTCCTTTTCCAAAAGCAGGACAGAAAACGTTGTAAACTGCTTCGAGACCGATGCAATGTGAAATACCGTGTCAGGTTTTACCGGAACATCGTATTCCAGATTAGCCATACCGTAACCGTTTTTGTATACGATCCTGCCGTTTTGGACTATCGCAACAGCCACACCTGGGGAATCGTTATTCGCCCAAGGTTTGAACAGCTGGTCGACTTTGCCGCTGGCCGTCTTGGCGATCGGGCCCGCACTTTCAAACTCCAAATGATACTTTCCCAACGGGCCGCTATTGCCAAGCGCCTGGATTTCCAAGAAGTATTTTCCTTTCTTTTTGGCGGCGATGTTGGCAAATTCCATCCCCTCGGTGCCGTTTGGGCTGTCAAAAGTCTCAATTTTCTTGTTGTCAGGAGAATAAGACGTTAGGGTAACGTCAGCGCCGTCCTGGCGGAGTCTAAAAAAGGCAAATCGATCTGAGTCCAAATCTATTTCAAACCGATGTTTATCACCGGGCTTTATATTGCGGGAGACTTTCTCTCCGGAGGTTAACTTGCCTCCGGCCGCTTGTCCGACCACGGCTTGCGCAAATGCGAATGCGGCGGCGACACAAAAGATGGCAATATAGTAAGTAGATATTCTCGACTTCATTTTTTTTTAACCCGATGTACCCGGCGTTTTGACCCGTTCGTAGTTTTGGTCAAGGTTAACATTTATTCAATTTCTTGTCATTCAATTCGGGTGTCAACGATTAAAGAAGATCCTATAAACGTGAGATAAGATCGGAGCCGGTGGTTAGGTACTCTTTCATCAGGTTTGCCGTCATGCAGGAATGAACCGGCAGGATCAACACGTAGTCGCCGACCCTCCAGCTTGAAATCTCAGAGGTTGGCACCGCAACGATTCCATGCTCTTGCGAAAGACTCTTCACAAACATACCTGGAATTATCTCACCCCAGGCATCGCCTTTTTTTTCCGCAACGAGTCCATATATCGTTCCGTATTCTTCATGGTTTAAGTTCTCTTTCGAAAGATGCACTCCGCCGCCGTAGGTCACAATTTCGTTCCGTTTCTCATGGATGGCGACGATCGGACAGGCCATCGCAACGG
>JABDJV010000218.1 GCA_013003295.1 Pyrinomonadaceae bacterium
CGATTCTTTACTCTTTGGTGCTTGTTGGCTTAATCGCCGCAACGATTTGGGCGATTACCTACTTTATGAATCGTCCGGAGCCGACCCCAACCGTGGCGAATGAAACAATAGAAAGGGATCCGAACGAAAATCCGACAATAAAGGACAGCCCTGAGACGACAGCAAACAACAGCGGGATCGAGGTTCCGCCGCCCGCCCGGGAAATTTCGCCGCCACCGGACTCCACCTATTTTGAAAATTCGAAGCAGAATCTGAGTAAGGATTTGACGAAGAATTACCGTGGCTTTTCGCTTTATTATCCTGATACCTGGGGAAAGAACGAGTCTAATTCGACCTTTCTCGATATTTCGAAGAAAGACGAAAACGGGTTTCCAGAGGAGCAAATGCTGGTCACATATTACCCTAGCAAGGGAACTTATGATGCCGATGAAGCCAGTTTTCCAAAACTCGTTGAAGAATCTAACAAGATCCTAAGTGACCCAAGGAAAGGAATTCCCCAGTATCAGGTGATTTCCGAGAAGAAGGTCGAGATAAATAACGGTTGGAAAGCGTATGAGGTAAAATTCAAGGGTCGCTCGGCACTCGAAAATGGAGAGAATTTTGAGATTTGGGGAAAACGGATCTGGATCCCGGCGGCAAGGCCAGGTGAAACGACTGGATTTGTGATCACAATGCTTGCAACTTCGCTGTCCGACAAGATCGAAAGCCTTGACGACGTTGGCGTAAAGGGTGAGCTCGGCGACATTCTGTACACGTTTGAGCCGGATCGGGAATATAATTGATCAAAAGTTAATTATTTCGACAGTATTATCTTAAAAAGCGTAGGCGGAAATATCTGCTTACGCTTTTGTTTTGTGTCTGTTAGACTATTTGCAACTTATTTTTCTATTACAGAACCTGCATAGATTGAGAGCGTTTTTTATTTCTTACCTATGAAAATAGTCTTAGTTGAAAAAAGTGCTGAGGGACAGCAGCCGTCCGAGCATTCTTTCCAGAAAGATCGTATTCGAATTGGGCGCGATCCCAAGGGTTGCGACATTATTTTCAATAGCAGTGCGTTTCGTATGGTCTCCCGGAACCATGCTGAATTGCGGGTGGAAAACGGGAAATGGATTCTCGTCGATCAAAATTCGAGCTTTGGCACGTTTCTAAACGGAGAAAAGATCGCCAAGCCTCGGGAGATATCTGTCGGGAATTCGATTCAATTTGGCCAGGGCGGTCCGGTCGTTCACGTAATCTGGATGGAAGTAGATAGCGGGAATTCGGTGGAACGTGTTGAGGCGCCGCCTCCTGAATCGCCTCCGGAGCCTGCAAGCCCGGCGCCCAAAACGCCCCGGGTGACAAAATCGCCCGCCGCAGCTTCTCCTAAGATGATTTCTGACCCGATAGCAAAACCAACGCCCCCATCGGCTCACGAGTCTTCAGCATTGACGTCTGCACCGGTGATTGAATTTATAGGGGCGACCGGCATGCCTCCGATAACCATCACGAAAGACCGAACCTGGCTGGGGCGTGATCCCAACGGCGACATTGTGATCGAGGCAGGCGCAGCAATGGTCTCCCGAAAGCATGCGGAAATTCGTCATGAAAATGAAGAATTTGTATTGGTGGATAACAACAGCTTTAACGGGACGCTTGTCAACGAGCAGCGAATTTCAGCGCCAACGCCGCTATACCATAATGACCGAATTCAGCTTGGACGAGGCGGGCCGATCCTTAAGTTTGTGTCGCCCCAGATCGTCGCGCCGATGGGAGCCGCGATCACCGGGCAACGTTCGGTTTCGTTGAATCAGATGTCTGATTTGATCGGTGACGCAAAGGAAGTCGGTTCGTCAACTATGGTTTTCAACCTGGGCGATGCAGCGGCCAGCGTTCAAAAGTCTGAATCCTCTCAAGAGCAGCTGTTGATGCAGATAGGTTTTGGAGACAATGATGAGATCATCGTCGGGAGAAACGATTCTAACGACATCAGTCTTGACGGACTTCAAATATCCAACAAGCACGCACGTATTCGAAGAACGAATTCAGGCGTAATAATTGAGGACCTGAATTCGACCAATGGTGTCTACGTAAACGGAGAAAGAATAGGCCGAAAAGGAATCGGTCCGGATGATTCGGTTCAGATCGGTGCTTTTGTATTAAGAGTTGATGAGCAGAATTTCATAGCAGTTTTCGACACTCGTTCGAAAACGAGAATCGATTCGATCGGAATTACCAAAATCGTCAAGAACAGAGCCGGCGGCGGAAAGATCAAACTTCTTGACGACGTTTCGATCTCGATTCAGCCCAATGAATTTATCGGGTTTCTTGGGCCGTCAGGTGCAGGAAAGTCAACCTATATGGATGCGCTTAACGGAATGCGTCCGCCGACCGAAGGTACGGTTTATGTAAACAATCTGGACCTATATCGCTATTTAGACTCACTAAAGCAGTCGATCGGTTATGTTCCGCAGGATGACATAATTCATCGCGAGCTTACGGTGTATAAAACTCTCTTTTACGTCGCAAAGCTCAGGCTTTCGCGCGATGTTTCAAAAACTGAGATCAACCAAATAATCGATGAGGTTATGGACGTTACGGGTCTTCTCGAACGTCGCGACGTCCCGGTGGGCGAACTTTCCGGCGGACAAAGAAAACGGGTTTCGATCGCGGTCGAATTGATCACTAAACCATCGGTGATCTTTCTTGACGAGCCTACTTCGGGACTTGATCCTGCCACAGAAGAAAAGATCATGCGGCTGTTTCGGCAGATCGCGGAATCGGGCAGAACCGTGGTTTTAACGACTCATGCGATGGAAAACGTAAAGCTTTTCGACAAGATCGTTATTTTGATGAGAGGAAAGCTTGTTTTTTATGGGAAACCGGAAGAAGCCCTGAAATACCTGGATGCAAAGGATTACAAGAACCTTTATGACAAACTCGAGGAACCGGTTGAGGAAAAGGTAAGGGAATTCGGGGAAGCGGATCGGTTTTTGATAACCGAACAAACGGCCGAGGATTGGAAACAGGGATTTCTGAAAACGCCGTATTATAAAACTAATATCCAGAATCCACTAAAAGAGATCGAACAGGGGAAGCCGGGAAAGTCCAAAAAACGCAATCGACTCGGGGTATTTGGTTCGATTCGGCAATGGGTAACGCTGTCGAGACGATATGCGCGCGTTCTTCTGAAGGACAAATTCACACTATTTATCCTATTTGCACAAGCACCAATAATCGCAGTCTTGGTTTATTTTGTGATGGGCGCTGATCAACCGCGGGATTTCGTGTATTTTGCGCTCTCACTTTGTGCGGTCTGGTTTGGGACGTCCGTAGCGGCTCGCGAGATCGTCCGGGAACGCCCGATCTATGAGCGGGAGAGAATGGTAAATCTTGGTATTCTTCCGTACCTGGGTTCTAAACTTTTTGTTCTTGGTGTGATCGTTGCGGTTCAATGCGTGATGCTTTTTGTACCCTTAAAGTTTTTTGATCTGACCGGGCTGATGCCGATGCCTGGTTTGTTTCTTGGAGTCCCGCAGTTTATCGCCATACTGATAACTGCAGCCGTTGGAATATCAATGGGGCTCTTTGTATCATCGATCGTCAAAACATCGGAGATGGCGACGAGTCTGATTCCGTTGATTTTGATACCGCAAATTATTTTTTCCGGATTAATTGGCGTCCCGTCGGGTATTAATAAAGTAGTGGGATTAGCGATGCCCGCTACCTGGTCGTTCGATACAATGAAACGCTTTTCGACCCTTGATACGCTCGAAGAGGAAGGTGCATTGCCGAACGGTGCGACGGATGGACTTGGATTATACAAGCATGTTGAAGCGCAAAACGATAAGATAATCGCTGATGCAAAGAAGAATATCAAGTCTTATGAGCAGGATTTGGAAACAAAGCTGAAAGATGCCGAAAGGCGGGCGAATAGTGGAGAAACCGTCCAGTTCACAAAAATGCCTGAACGACCGAGGGTTGCCGCGGCCAAAAAAATTCCGGACGATTTAAGTGGGTATGTGACATTTTTGCATCCATGGATGCACGAGCTGCTGAATCAGTTTGTATTGCTCGTGATGTTTTTTGTACTCTTTCTTTTAACCTTGATCGTAATGCGTCTGAAAGACATTGGTTAGGAATAATATGGATAATTTGTTTAAGAATCTTGTAATACTATTAGCATTTTGCCTGGTTTTTTCAGGGATGCTCGGCTGCACCGGCTCGGGCAGCAGCACTGAATCGACGGAAGAAGCCAATGCGGGTTCAACCGGAACGAAAGGCACTCAACCTAAAGA
>JABDJV010000220.1 GCA_013003295.1 Pyrinomonadaceae bacterium
AATTTAGCCCTGTCAGCGAGTTAGATGCTAAAGACGCGCGACGGGCATTTGGTTTGGATGAGGAAAAGTTTACGGTTTTTGTTAACGCCGGTTATCACGGCGGCGGAAACATTCCGCAGATATTCCGCGAGTTGATCGGTGGTGAACTGGACGTTCAGGCAATTTTTCTCGCCGGAAAGAACGATGAGCTGAAAGCCGAAGCTGAAGCTCTTGCAAGAACAGCGAAATTCCCGGTAAAAGTAATTGGCTATTCGGATGAAGTTGAAAAGATCATGCAGTCGGCAAACGTAATGGTTTCTAAGCTCGGCGGTTTAACGACGTTTGAGGCGCTTGCCTGCAATTTGCCCATAATTGCCGATACGACAACTCCCCCGATGCCGCAGGAGGCCGGAACAGTGAATATGGTCTCAAAAAGAGGTGCCGGGATATTGCTTGAGAAAACTTCCGACGTTGTTCCTACGATTCAGACGCTGCTCGAAGACCGACGGCGATACCGTAAAATGAAAGATGCTGCCGCATTGATGTCGGTCCCGAATTCCACACAGAATATCATCAGGGAGATAACGGCCCTGCTGCCGAAGGCAGAGGATGTGCCGGAAAACCAGGTAGCTGTGACCGGACAGTAAAATTTCCACTCTGTGAACTTGTCAGTTAAACTCATTTTCATTACCCTTTCCAATTAGTCTTAGTACAAAAAGCATTTAAGCGGAGAAAAAGTTTTGAGTCTTTTATTAGAAGGAAAATGCGCATTTGTGTCCGGCGGCACTCGTGGGATAGGTGCGGCTATTTGCGAGGTATTTGCGCGCGAAGGAGCAGATGTGGCCTTTAATTATCACTCGCGCGACGATTTGGCGGAAGAGATCGTTGCAAAAGTGGAATCGTTGGGAAGACGCTGCAAAGCATTTAAAGTCTCTGTGACTGACCGCGTGGGAATGAAGAAGATCGTCCGTGAATTGACCGACGCGTGGGGCTTTGTCGAGGTTCTTGTGAATAATGCGGCAGTAAACAAGCCGGACTATTTTGTTACGACGACCGAGAAATCCTGGGATTGGGTTATCGACACAAACGTCAACAGCCTTTTTGCCGTAACCAAGCCTTTTTACAAGAAGATGGTCCGCCACAAGAAAGGTTCGATTCTGAATATTACATCTATTGGAGCAATGAGTTCGTTGCCAACTTCCGTGCACTATGCGACCTCAAAAGCGGCAATGATCGGATTTACCAAGTGTCTTTCTCGTGAAGCCGCACAGTTCAAGGTAGCCGTAAACGCGATCGCGGCCGGTATCTTTGACACCGATCTTGGGAACACGCTCCCGGAGAGACTGCTTTCCGCACACGAAGGTTGGGTATCCAGGGGGCGCCTGGGCCTTCCAAACGAGCTTGCTGAATTTGCGGCTTTTATGTGCAGCGATAGGAACAGTTATATGAACGGGGAAGTCGTGATCATTGATGGCGGAGTAATTACTTAGAGTCGGCAGCCAAAAATAGAAAAATAGACCGCGTTGATATGCGCGGTCTTTTCATTGTTTCAGATAGGCTAAACGGCTAATAACTGATCTTCTCTTTTGTTGCCACCAGGTTGTTAGTTACCGAAAATACTCCCGGAACGCTGCTTGCCAGAATATTGGCGATTCTCGAGTCTCCTTTCGTGCGAACATAACCTTCAAGCGTAATATGTCCATTATCGACGATAATTCGCATCGACGGATTTGGACCCTGCAGGTATCGATAAATTCCGCCGGTTCTTAAGAATGTACGAACCGTTCGTGCACGGATGACGTTATCAAATCTTGAAGGCGGCAGAATTTCGATATTATTTACGACTTCCGACACCCCGTCGATCTTCTTAACGACACTTTCCGCAGATTTACGGTTGATAGCATTATTTACCTTCCCGCTTAGGATCACGGTTCCGTCATTCACCTGGTAAGAAATGAAATCGAAAACTCCATAATAGGGCAGCCCCCGAATCTTCTTTCCAATCTGTCTTTCGATCGACTGTGTTTCGTCCGAAGAAAAATTCTTAGCGCTTACCTCTGAATATGAAAATCCTAAAATTGCGATCGTTAGTATTAAAAAACCCTTTATAATTCTCATCTTTTTCTCACTCCCTTAAAAAATTTGGCGTTTTTGCCATAAAGAAGAACAATAATGTGATGAGTTTTTGCAGAAAAATGATGCAAGTTTACATGATCAAAATGTAAATTTTTGTAAATTTTACTGCTGGTGCAACAAGGGCCGTTAAGCGAATTCCTTCGACTTTTTCTCATTATTTTAGCAGGAAGCAAACCCTACGACTCCTATGGTACGCAGGTGCCCCCTGAGCAAGAATCACTAATGCATTCACAATTCACGCGACAATTACCTCCGTTTGCGACCGATGCCGGGGTCGCACATTGCAAGCCGAATCCGCAGCAGCCTCCGGGACAATTGCAGTTTGCGCGACAGTTGTCTCCAATACTTAGCGATCCGGTCGTCACACAGCCCGCACCTGAAGGACCGCAGCAGCCGCTCGCGCAGTTTCCGTTTGCCGAACACGGACAACCGTCAGCCGCATTTGGTGCGGGTGCGCATACGGACTGCGCATTAACTGCTTTTGGAGCCGTCAAAGAGGAGACAATTGGTAGTGTAACCGCCGATGAAATAGCAACCCTCTGCAGCAATTCGCGTCTTGATATCCCGGCCTGAACGACAGAAATATCAAATTGACCTTCAAGTAAATTTTCGTCGATGAATCGTTTGACAGCCAAAGATACAAAATTGGTGCAAACTGTGGGTCCGAACTCTTTTTGGACATTAGAGGCAATTTCCGAAATTGTCTTTTTTCCATTGCACTGTTGCCAAACGGCTGATGAAGTCCGGTTAAGACAAAATGCCCTGTCGGATATCAGATCGTAGATCAGTAATTCATCTTTTAGCTTCTGGAGGACAATATTATTCTGGCGAGACTTTGGTTTTACCCCAAGATTAAACATAAAAACTCCTAAATAGTTTCTATTGGGGTCGGTGCGTTTTTGATTTGTGAGAATCGAATAATAGTTAATTTCTTTATTAAAAGCAAATTTTTGCGTGAGAAAGTAGCCAGCACATGCCGTTTTCCGATGCGTTGGACTTCGAGCTGTAGGCCTTCGGATATACGGAACCTTTCCTGCTATGACATCTGCCTGATCGCCTCATATAATGCGATCCCAACTGAAGTGGCGAGATTCAGGCTCCTAACGCTATCATTACCCATGGGAATAGTGAGACAACGATCCTTATTTGCCTTAAGCAGATATTCAGGCAAGCCGCGGGTTTCGGCTCCAAAAATAAGGCAATCCTCTTCGTGGTATTCCCATTTCGTGTAGCTTTTCTGGGACTTCGTCGTAAAGTATAGAAACCTTGAATTTGGGAGCGCGTTGTAAAGATCTTCGATCTCAATGTGGCGGTTTATATTGACCTCGTTCCAATAATCCAGGCCGGCGCGTTTGATCGAGCGATCATCGAGCCTAAAACCAGTCACTCCAACTATATGCAAATCGGTAAATGTTGCGGCGCAAAGCCTTGCGATATTTCCGGTATTGGGATGGATCTCCGGTTCGACCAATGCAACGTGAAGCATATGGATATAATACGGCTCCTTGTTGGTTTTTCAAACGCCAAAAGTGAAGCATCTTTATCACCACCCGAATCATCTGTTAAAACAGGCAGAACATTGAAAAAGTGCCGATTTTTTTTGTTTATGATAAAATCCGCAAAGAACCGGCAGCGATAAATAGGAGAATTTTGATTTTGCGTTTCAAGACATCTTTATTACTAGCTTTTCTAATTATATTCGGAGCTTCGTCAGTTTTCGCTCAAGACAAATTTGACGAAAACGGAAAGAAAGAAAAACCCACTAAAACTCCGGCTCCGCAGAAAATAGATTTCAAGAAAGGACTGAAAACGGGTCCGCAAGTAGCCGAGTTTTCTATACTTGTTTACGGGAATTTGCGCGGGCGAATCGGACTGAACCAGATTCGGAAAACCACCGTAGAAGTTGGGAAGCTAAAAACTACCAATGCCGACGGTACAGTGATCGAATCGACCTATGAAACAACGATAAAACGGGCGAAGGATTATAATAAGGAGCAGATTCGTTTCAATCAGAAACTCCCTAGTGCGGAGTATGCACTGATCTACAATGGCGATAAAATATTTGGCATTTTCAACAACACGGTCTTTACGCCCCGCGAAGATGCCGCTAAGGCGTTTCAGAATCGAATTTGGCACAGTCTTGAAGCTTTGCTGCGCTACAACGAAAGCGGTGCGACGGTAAAGCTGGAGGGGGAAAAAACGCTGATGGGCGTCGATTTCTATAAAGTCGCCATGACCGCGAAAGATAAACGTAAGACTGACTACTATGTGAGCAAGAAATCATTACGGGTGATGATGTTGGAATATGAAGAGGACGGCGTCAAATACCGCCGCAAATATTATGATCATAATTACGCGCAGGGAACGTTGGTGCCATACCGTTCCGTTCTTTGGGCAGATGGAAAAATACGCGAAGAACAAACGATCCAGACGATAACCTATGGACAGACCCTTGACGATGGGCTTTTTGAAGAAGTAAAAGGTTAGGCCGTACTTCGATAGCGTAAATGCCCTGCGGATAATTTTTTCGCAGGGCATTTTAATATTTATGGTTGTTTGAGTTCGTTAACCTTTGAGTCTTCGACTTCTGTTTTAAATTTTCGATAATCAAACGATTCAACGATCTGATTTACTTTTACACCGCCAAACAAAAGAACGCGAACCGAAAGATTGATGTCGGCACGCGAGGGAAGCCAGATCTCGTCGTTGATCCGGTCATTTTCAAGGGCAAATGAGGCACCCTTGCGAAGTTTTGCGAGTATGCCTCCCCCGATCTTGTAACTGTCGGCGAGAACCGCTTCAAGCCTAACTACCTGCTTATCATTCTCGTCGATCCACATCACGCCGGCGGTTTTGCCAAAAAACTTCAAAAAGCTCTTGGCATTAGAAAAATCAAAGTCGGGATTTGGCTCAAAATCAAATACGATCACCGAGCGGCCGCCAAGGATCTCCCGGCGCGGATTGAGAAGTTTTGACGCACGCAGGACCTCAGCCACAGAAATCCTCCTGCCTTCTCCATCAGGCGATCCGTTTGAGCTTTGTGATACCTTTCGCGCTTCTTGTTTGGCGATCTTTTTCTCTATCTTTCTGACGCGCTTTTCTACTTCTTTGTCTTCCTTTTTTTGCTGAGCGGTTGTAAGAGGTTTTCCATTTTTTGCAACTAAACGGCTGATTCGATTACCTTTATAGAACGAGAGCTGATTGGTTTCGGATTTCGTGACCTTCAAAATTCCATCCTTTGTCAGCTCTCTTTTTGTAACCTTCTGCGAATAAGAATAGTTTTCAAGGATCTCATCGATCCTGTCGGAGTTTGCCTGCAGCTCTCTCAGCAATCCGGGTATATCGGGTAATGGCTCGCCGGATATATTTGGGAAGTTGAAAGCGCTGGAATCAATTGGCTGGTTGTAAACGACCTGATCGAGGGAAATTCGAAACTTCTCGTCACCGACAGTGGTTTCTATTTTGAACGCTTCCTTGACACCGTTGATCGGACGGTAATCGCTGTAATAATAGGTTTTCGTCTGAGCGCCCGCGGGAATATCTTCGCGCAAGAGTAAATGTGTCGACGCATCAAAATATAGTTTGATCCTTACACCATTACGGTTTGTAAGAAAAACGATATTTGCCGGACGTTCGTTAACCGCCCCTTTTCCGCCGCTTGAGATCTTCGCTTTTCTCTTCTTATAATCGATCCAGCGCCAGTTTCTGAGGAGAACCTCAGCTTTAAAATCGTCGCTTTCTTTTCCGGTCAGTGTTTTTAATCCTTCACGGGAATTTCTGATCCAGCCGGATTTACCGTTGAAACCGGTTTCGGTCTCAAAGCCGCGGAAATCAAACTTTGCGTGAAATCGATTTGGCTTTGACGCTTGCATCATAAAGTCGCCTTGAGTGCCATCTTTTACACGTGTGATCAACCCGCTTTTTCTCCAGGAGTTAGCTGCTTTGATCGCTTTCTTCTTGCCCAGCGCCTTTGTGGCCTTTTTCAAAACTTTATTTGGTGATTGAGCGAAGCCCGCCGGGACAAGTATAAAAGAAAGGCCTATTGCCAGCCATATAAACATTTTGTATTTCATAGTGTAAAAATGTACTTATGGAGAGAGCAGTAAATTTGACAGAAATATGTTCGAGCTCTTCATACGAGCGCTCGGAGATAGCAGGACCATCTCTAGAGATGATCGGCAACCAAAAACGGTTGCGGGATTTTTCTAGATAATCTCCTTTATCGCCCGCTCAAAAATTTCCAATTTTCGCTTCGATTTTTTTGTGCTCGGATGCTGATCGCTGTAACGGTTTTTTAAAACCCAATAATCCGTCGCCAATTCCGCCCGGCGCACCAGCAACTTACCGAGCGACAGCGTGAGTTTACCGGTCTGGGAAGCACTTGTTGAGGAGATCTCTTTGATGTCCGCCCTGATCACATCCAGTTCATACCGGGTCTCTTTTACCTTTGGGAATTCCTCTTTATAGCTTACAAGAAGCTCTGCCAGGCTCGATTCCAATTCCGCCCGGCGGAGGATCAACTCAGCAAACGCTGGGGAATGACGGATGGCAGTGCGTATCGGAACAGGAGTCGACTTGGCCGACTTTCTTGAACGAAGCTGGGCTTCTCCAACAATGCTAAAGGATCCAATAAAAACCAATACAAAAGCGAGTCTCAAAAATTTCATAAATTCTCCGGATAACTTCAAAAATGGAATCATTCAAACCGCCGCAGCTTCGCACGAATCAATCGTTTCAGCGTCCTTCTCAACTTCATTGCTGCCGTACGTTCTGCCTTTATTTAAGGTGTCGAAATAAATCCCGATATTTTCCAGGATCTCCTCGGCCGAATGAGAATGGTAGAGCG
>JABDJV010000175.1 GCA_013003295.1 Pyrinomonadaceae bacterium
GTTTTTGGTGTTCATTTTGCGTGGAATTGGGTAATGGGTGCTTTTTTAGGAATCGAAGTCAGCGGACTCACCCAGATCACATCGGCCCCGATGCTGAAAGAAATCGATTCGGGTCCCGCTTGGATAACCGGTGCTGAGTATGGACTCGAAGGCGGGATCGCCTGCACCATCGCGCTTATCGCCTCAACCTTATTCATTTGGTATACGCCGATGCTCAAACCGACTGAAGAAATGCTAGAGCTTACCAGCAACGAAAAGCCCAATGAGAATCTTCTTGCGCGATACGACCAGACTTCGGACGGAAATGTAAGCGGCTTGAACTAAGCCATCTATTTACTAAACTTTGCGTCGAGAGCATTTAAGATCTTACGAACGTGCCTGGCGTTTTCACCAAAATCACTTTTTCCGACCCGCGACTCAGACCGCACATTTACTTGAACAACTCCGTCGTCTTTTTCCTCGAATTTGACCGTCAGGTCATCGGTAAATACAAGGACCGGCACCTCCGCGCCGACCTTCGCGGATGATGAACCGTCTTCGTCCTTGTATTCCACCAGTTTCCATTTACTTCCATAAGTCGAAAGCGTCGGGATGATCTCTTTCGCAGATTTCAATGCAGTCAGGAGGTCAGTCTTATAGTTTCGCGTTTTCAGTCCTTTTTCACCACCGTCCAAGGAGGTCTCGGCGATATTGTCAGGATAAAACGTCCGCCCGATTATCAGGATCGCCGCAGCGAACAAAACAAAAAGAATTACAACTGCGATCAGAATTTTCTTCATTCGGCGTCTCCAGTCTCCTGTCTCCTGCCCTCTGTCTCTCGTCCCCCGTCTCCTGTCTCCTGCCTAAACCGTCTTGATCTTAAAACTAATATCCATCGCCCGCGCAGAATGAGTTAACCTTCCAACCGATATCAGATCAACCCCGGCTTCCGCATAATCACGAACCGTGTCTAAATTCATCCCTCCTGAGGCTTCAAGCAATACACTCGGATTCAGTCCGCGGGCCATATCGACCAGTTTGGCCGTCTCTTCAGGCGTTTGATTGTCGAGCATGACTATATCGGCACCGGCGGAAATCGCCTCGCGAAGCTGCCCCCAGTTCATCACCTCGATCTCGATCTTATGCAAGTGTCCGACCTTTTCCTTAGCCGCGGTGATCGCTTCCTTAACACCGCCTGACAGGGCAATATGGTTATCCTTGATCAAAACTCCATCGTCCAGCCCAAACCGGTGATTCTTGCAACCGCCGACGGTAACCGCATATTTTTCAAGCATTCTTAATCCCGGAGTGGTTTTCCTGGTATCTACGATCTTCGCATTTGTGCCTTCGACGGCTTTCGAATAAAGCCTAGAAAGCGTCGCGATCCCGGACATTCGCTGCATCAAGTTCAGCGCGAGTCTTTCACCGGTAAGCAGAATGTCGGCGTAACCGCTTAGCGTACCGAAAACCGCCCCTGCCTTTACCTCGTCTCCATCTGCAATGCTCGTGTCGATCGCCGGGCTTTCGGGATCGAGCTGAGCAAAAACAGCTTCAGCGATTTGAATACCGCAAACTACCAGATCTTCTTTCGCCAGGAAACTTCCAATTCCCCGAACGCCTTTGGGAACAGTAGACTGAGTCGTGATATCTCCGCGTCCGATATCCTCGGCAAGGTATTCGCCGATGTCGGCCAAAATATCGCTGTTTTCCAATAGGTTCATATCCGCCTAAATTAACACAAAAGCCCCTGGAGTGTAAGCATCCTTGCTTGCACGGTTGCAGATTCAGCAACCGAAAAGCTGGTCATCTAAGAAGATCTGGATTGTTAGTCCGTTTGAGGCAAACGAACTTCGAAGCAAGGATGCTTGCACTCCAAATAGATCATGCCTTGGTGATTCCGATATCGACGTTGATGTGCTGCCAATTGCCCTGGCGGAATCTGACAACGCTTAACACGCATCGTGTGAAGTGTCCGGCGAGGATAGCCAGCCAAATATGCCATGGTTCGAGCCCAATGGTCTGTTGAACCGCAAAACAGATCCCCAGGGGAATAACTACCTGTGAAATGATCGAGATATAAAGCGGACTCTTCGTATCACCCGTTCCCTGCAAACCTCCGGTATAGGCGAGCGCAACCGAAACAAAGACCCCGGAAATACTTAAGATGCGGAGAAGCTGAACGCCGATCTCGACCGCTGCCGGTTCGGTCATTCCAAATACTGCCAGCAATTGTCGTGGAAAAAATAAAAAGAATATTCCAACGAATGCAGACAGGATCAACCCGAATTTTGCTGCCGTGTGAACGGCGCTGCTTGCCCGTTCGGGCTGTTCGGCACCGAGGTTTTGTCCGGCAACTGCAGCCGCGGCGCCCATTAAGCCGACCGACGTGAAAGTTACGAGTGAAAACAGCTGCGTATAAGAGATCGCGTACGCCGCCTGAGCTGCTGCGCTTTGCGCCAAAGAGCCTATAAACGCGAGCATAAAGACTCCGCCAATATTCATTGCAATACCCTGAAATCCGGCCGGCAAACCAAATTTAAAGAGTTTCCGAATTACACTCCAATCCGGTGCGTAGCTCGTTTTCTGCCTGATCGAAACGACCCATTTGCGATTCCATAGATTCCAGAACGAATAAACCGCGATCAATCCTGATGCAATACAAGTTCCCATTGCTGCGCCCATTGTTCCAAAACTGGGAATTGGCCCAAAACCGCTGATCAAAATTATATTCAAAACAACGTTTAGCGAAGTCATCGCAAACCCCAGGATCATCGGCGTCTTCGCATCGCCCGCCGAACGCAAAGCCCCCGCAAGCATAAAAAACACCATCATCCCGCTGCTGAAAAGAAACATTATTCGAAGATACGGGAGCGCTTCAGCCTGCACGCCCGCTTCAGCGTTTACGAGATCGAGGAGCATCGGTGAAGCGAAATATCCGATCGGCGCGATTATCACGAGGGCAATAAATAGCGCGGTTATGAAAGCTTGATAGACCGTTCGGTCAACTTTTTCTTCCTGACCGGCGCCGGCAAATCGAGCGACCAGTATTCCCATTCCGGTGAAGATCGACGCGACAAAAACCACGACGACAAGAAATATCTGCCAGCTTACGCCGATCGCCGCATTTCCTTTGAACCCGACGACGTTTCCAACGACTATATGATCGACCAGACCCTGCAGGCCGCCAAATATGTTCGCAAGCATTGTCGGCGCAGCAATTTTCCAGACGGCTTTTCCAAGCGGGCCCTCGATGATCGAGCGGTCATATTTGGAGTCTTTTCCCCGTTCTTCGGCCGAGTCCGCCGCGTCTTGCGGACCTTTTTCATCGTCTCGTTTGGGGAAAGCCATATTTTTCTGCGGTTTGTAAAAGTGTTATCGGCTTATTATAGGGAACAATACGTTAAATGTCGTCTTTTAGTTTTATTATTCCGTTTCGGCGGGATATTGAAACCAACTCCACTCCGTCTGAAGGAGGGGTGGCAGCCGTTTCGGCTGGCGGGGTGTTGGATTGGGCGATTCCCCAGTTCTGTAGCAAAAAAATCCGAGCTGCATATCGCGTGGATCTTCATTCGGTATTTATTGATTGGCGTTTGGACATTTGACAGCCGTATCCGTTGGGACACTTTCGGAACAACGGTCGCCCCTCCGGGGCTTGGGTATCTATTGTGTCCTTTACCCCGCATTCCGCTGCGCTTCATACGGGGCTATTTTCTGTCGTCATCTTCGATGAATGCTTAAACCCTGAGTCTTGCCGCCTTTGAAACGTCTTGTATCGATTGAGGAAAACAATCGATTTAAGCCAATGACTCCAGGTTTTCATTCAAAGCCTTTATTTGAGTTTCAATTTCGCCTACCCGCTCCCTTACAGCATCAACCTTTTCAGCGGGGGCCTTATTCACAAAGTTTTCATTTGATAGCTGCTTACCCAATCTTCCTCCCTCTTCATCAAGCTTATTGATCTGATTCTGAAGTCGCGCCCGCTCTTTTTCAAAATCGATCAAGCCTTCAAGCGGGATCGCGATCTCGGCGCCATTGGTCAGGACCCCTTTTGCCGAAGCCGCCGGAACATCAAGGCTATCTCTTAAGG
>JABDJV010000239.1 GCA_013003295.1 Pyrinomonadaceae bacterium
GCTTTAGCTCGAGGTGAGTTTAGAGGTAATTCTCGGCTTTAGCCAAATTCAGGTGAGATTATCTTCTTTCGATTCAGCCGATCGACTACTAGATTGCTGAGGCTAAAGCAATAGGGATTTCACCTTCGAAATTTTTTGGCTGAAGCTAAATACCTTCCCTATTCAAACCTCCAGCTAAAGCTGGAGGCAATTGAAAGACTCGGTTTTTCAATTGCCTTCACTTCCCGAAATCCAGACGACCAACTATTTGATCTCGAGTTCGTAGGGAAGCATCATCATCGCCTCGCCCCGCTTCATTCGATCAAAAATGCCGGCAAAACGGAGCGAACGCCTCGCGTCTTCCGGAAGTGATTTGATCAAAAGCTCCTGAGCTTTTCGTTCTTGGGCCTGAGAGAAGGTGGAATCTTCATCGCTCCCAAAAAATCTGCCGAAAAGCGAAGGCGGCTTTGGAAGCGCAATTCGTTTGACTTCATTTTCGGCAGGAATTTCTGCAAGCTCTTTTGCTATGGAGATCGCTTTTTCGAGTCCGCCGATCTCATCAATTAAACCGTTTTCCTTCGCTTGCTTGCCTGTCCAGACTCTTCCCTGTCCCAGCGAATTCACCTTTTCGCTGTCCATATTGCGGCCTTTTGCAACTTTTGGGACGAAATCGGTATAGTAGATCTTGTCGGCCTGATCCTGCATTTTCGCGCGCTCTTCTTCCGACCACTTTTTATCTTCGCGGAAGATGCCGGCATTTTTGCCTCTCAGCACATATTCGTTAGTCTGCCCGATCCAATCGTAAAAGCCGCTCATTACGGGTTTGCCCATAAACACTCCGATCGATCCCGTAAGAGTTGATGGTTCGGCAACGATCTTGTTTGCGTTGCAGGCGATGTAATATCCGCCCGATGCCGCCATATCGGCCATTGATACAACGACCGGCTTCTTCGCCTTAGCATTCTCGATTGCGTGCCACATTAAATCGGATGCAAGTGCCGATCCTCCGGGGCTGTTTACGCGCAGTATGATCGCCTTGATCGACGAATCTTCGGCCGCACGATTGACGGCTTTGATGATCGTATCTGAGCCGACCATTTCGCCCATAAGCGGACTGCTATTGGAACGGCCGATATTGATCGCACCCGAAGCGTAAATTACCGCGACCCGCTCTCCATTGTTTATTCCAAGCGAATCCGAGCTTATTTCTTTATATTTCTTTCCACTTATTGTCTTTAGCTTGGCATCCTCTTCATAACCGAGCCGTTTTTTCAGTTCGCTGTAAACCTGGTCTTTATACAATGCACCGTCGGTCAATCCAAGCTCCTTCGCCTGATTTCCATGATACGGAGCACCGTCGATCAGGGCTTTAACATCTTCCGGTGATTTCTTTCTAGATTCGGCGATAGCATTTACAAATCCCACAAAATACTGGTCCAATATCGCGTTGATCACTTCGCGCTGTCCTTCGGACATGTCCTTTCGCGTATAGCGTTCCGGGGCGCTCTTATACTTTCCGATTTGGATCACGTCGGGCTCAATACCCAACTTATCCAGCGATCCCTTGTAAAACACCGCATTTGCCGCAAAGCCGTTGATATAGATATCACCCGCCGGCGGCAGATAGATCTTCTCTGCAGCTGAGGCAATGTAATAATCCTGGTTCATACCCAGCTGCATGTAGGCGTAAACCGGTTTCCCGCCGTCGCGCACATCCTTTATTGCGGCGCGAAGTTCATCCGCTTTTCCCCAACCGATCCGTGGGAAATTTATATCGAGCAGGACCGCCCCGATTCGCGAATCGGCTTTAGCTTTCCTAAGCTGCGTGATCAGACTGGTAAATGATTCAGGCTGGCTGATTCCGACCAGGTCTGCCATCGGGTCTTCCGGTGCGTAATCCGGAAGAGGGCCGGAGACGCTCAATACTAAAACACTATTCTTTGACACACTTGGTTTACCAAGGGTTTCCGCCATCAGAATCAAACCAATTACGGAAACTAATATTAAAGCGAAAATGATTCCGCCGACGATGAGTAGTGTTTTTGCTGTTTTAGAGATTGCCATATGTAAATTGTTTTTCGATCTGTAATCTGCGAGTAAAAATTTACTCGATGTATCTACGTAAGAAACACCGAAAAGGTTTGTTTTTGCAAATTTCTAAACCTCACAAATTATCAGATTTACGATTCCTAGTGCTTTCGTTTTAACTTCAACAACCTTTAGCCCGGCTGCGTCTGCGATTTTGGCAGTCTCGCGATTGAAATGGTCCTCCATTAGAGCAACCGTAAAAACGTTGAGCACGTCAAATAAATAGCCCAGCATTCCCGTTGGACGCACGTGCTCGAGCAGAATTACTTTTCCGTCGTCTTTAAGAACTCGTTTTAGTTCTTTGAAGGCTTTTTCCGGATCGGGAATCGAGCAGAAAACAAGTGTTGCAAATGCTGCGTCAAAATAGCCGTCAACAAATGGAAGCATTTCGGCGTCTGCCTGCAACAGGGAAATTGGTGATCGTTTTTCTTTTGCGATCTCGATCATTTGTATCGCGAGCTCACTGGCGACGGCATGAGCGGAGTCAGGATAATGCACGAAGTTTAGGCCGGTACCCGCTCCAACTTCGAGAATTCTGGCATTTTTGGGCAAGTGAGAGAGCGTATCTTTCCGCCAACGCGACAGAAAAGCTCGCTCAAGCGGTGCCATGATCTTGTCGTATCGCTTTGCGTGGTCATCGTAAATCACGACGCGATTCTATCGTAACTGTCGGCATTAGGCTACGATTCAAAAAAGTTAATACTTGGGTTTTGCGGTCCCGTTTAGGGCTAAGAAATTAGTTTAAAGTCTGTTATATTCATAGTTTATGGCAAAACGCGGTTCAATTTTGGTTTGCGATGATGAAGAGATCATGCGGGACGTGCTTGAAACGGTACTTTCCGGCGCAGGATATAAGGTCGATCTCGCAAAAACCGGCGAAGAAGCGATCGAAATATACGAAAATAATACGTATGACGTCGTTTTAATGGACGTCTCGATGCCGGGTATTGGCGGTCTTACGGCCCTTGAAGAGCTAACCAAGATCGATGCTGATGCAGTAGTCCTGATGATAACTGCTTTTGCGACATTTGATACCGCGATCTCGGCGTGGGAGAAAGGCGCAACCGGCTGTATCAGAAAACCGTTTCAAAACGACCAAATACTCGCGTTGGTGGCAAAAGGCGTCAAAAAGCGCCGTAATGAGGAAGAGCGCGTTACCCTTAGGCAGGTGATGACACGCTCGGTAAAACGCGACGCAATTATCGGCAGCTCCGACAAAATGGAGCAGATATTTCGCCTTGTCGAACGGATCGCACCCGCTCGCTCGACCGTTTTGATATCGGGTGAAAGCGGCACGGGAAAGGAACTGATCTCAAAGGCGATCCATGAGGCCAGCACCCGCGCGGATAAGCCTTTTGTGGCGGTGAATTGCTCGAATATACCTTCGGAGCTGCTTGAAAGCGAACTTTTCGGACACACGAAGGGTGCATTTACGGGAGCGGTCTCGGCGAAAAAGGGTCTTTTTGAAGTGGCCGACACTGGGACGATCTTTCTTGACGAGATTGGCGATCTCAGGCCCGAAACTCAGGTCAGATTATTGCGGGTTATTCAGGAGAGGGAATTTACGCCGCTTGGCGAAACAAAGCCTGTTAGTGTAGACGTAAGAATTATCGCGGCGACAAATATCGACCTTAAGGAAGCGGTGAAAAACGGCACCTTTCGGGAGGATCTTTATTACCGCCTATCTGTTGTGCCGATGGAGCTTCCAGCATTGCGGGAGCGAAAGGAAGATGTTTTGCCGCTGGCCAAGCATTTTATTCGAAAATACAACGAAGAGAATGGCCGTCAGATTTCTGAGAAGCTATCTCCCAAAGTATTATCGCTGCTTGAAAACTATTATTACCCGGGAAATGTTCGCGAGCTTGAGAACATAATCGAACGGGCCGTCGTGATCGCGCCGACCGATGAGATCAATGAAGATTGCCTGCGTCCGGAGCTCCTCGATCCCAACCTCGCGCAGGAAATGGTGACCGATAGTTCGGGTTCGTCGGCAAAAATCGACATTTCGCGGGGGGTTACGTTTTACGACGAAGTTAAGAAGTTTGAGATTGACATCATCCAAAGGGCGCTGGAGCAAACCGGTGGACATCAATCCCGTGCTGCACGACTTCTGGGGTTAAACGCAACGACGTTGAATTCTAAGATAAAGAGCTACAACATCATCCCGCGTTCCTAGTAAATGAGTCCCTGAGGGACGCACGACAATAGCCCCGGCATTTATGCCGGGGTGCAGGCAAGTCCCATTGAAAAGTCCCGTAGGGACGACTGATATGGTTAGAATCAGTCGTCCCTACGGGACTTTATGCATTTCGTTTTTTTGAACCCACCGATGAATCGGTGGGCTATTATTGGCCGTGCCTTCGGCACGAAAAGTCTGAGACGCCCGAAGGACAGCCACCGGGACGGTGACGGTACAGTATTATCTACCCGAGATCGCTCCTACCCTAAACTGAGAAACATCATATGGCTGATTGAAAGCAAATTGCTGAAGCTCCATCGTCCAGTCGTAAGCAGTGGTCCCATTTCCCGTGAGAACCTCAAGGTAAAGTTTGTAGGTATGCGGAAGTGTCAATCCACCCTCGGGTTTAAACTCTGAAAATTTCTCAACCATTTTATATCGTGTTTCACTCTGCCGGGCCGAATTATCAACACGGCTGGTGGCGATGCCCTGGGATGGGTTTCCGGTGGCTCTTCCCAGACTCGCCGAGATAACCCGCTTGTATTCGGTTCGCACGTGTCTAAAGGTTGTCTTGTCGAAAAAGAACGCGACGTCCATATCTGAGCCTTTTTTAGGGTTGTAGCTGAATTTATACAGCTTTACATCGTCGATCTTCTTTTCACCTGAATATTTGAGCTTTCCTCTTTTCTTGCTGTAGTTTAGCAGTTCCCAGGCGGTTGACAGTGTGCCGCCCATGATTCCGTTCTTAAAGGTCTTTTCGTTAACGCGGATAAAACTGCCCAAAAGCGACCTGGTTCCGGCTTTCGCATAGCCGACGGTCAGGTTTTTACCGTCAAAGCCCATCGTTTCAAACTGATAATCGGTGTTATTAAACTTCATCCCGATCATGTTCTGATTTCCCTGCGAAGCCAAGACGACGATACCGGTGGTTTGGCCGGTTCCGCGGCCCTTGAAAAGAGCTTTCGAGGTTCCCACGGCCATCATCGATTTGTGGGCCGCAAGTGCGGCAGGTGAGCCGATCGACTGCTTATGTTTTGTAAGCAATTCTTCGACTGAGATCTTTTCCTTTGCTGCCACTGAAGGATTGGCAAGAACAAATACCCCACTTATCATAATGAGCAAACTCATGCCCAAAAACCTTATTCCGATATTTTTCATTTTATACTCTCCGGGTAAATTAAAGCGTTTTGATGCTGTAGAAAAAAGGGACGTTGCTCCATAAGGAACAACGCCCGCTAAGTATAACTAATTGCCTAAATCAATCCAAACTAGAATTCAAGCCTAAACGCAAATTGCATAATGCGAGGGCTGAATGTGCTCGTTGGGTTAATTCGACCGAATGTCGAGATATCAACATCAAATGTGCCGGTGTTTTCTCCAATGAAGAAGTTCGTCTTGTTTAGAAGGTTGAATGCTTCCGCACGAAGTTGAACTCTGAATCTTTCACCAAAGCTGATGTTTTTGATAATACCGGCGTCAACATTGTAGTACCACGGACCGTTTAAGAACGCCCGTTGCAATGTTCCGGTTTCACCCGGTTGTACTCTAAAGAATACTTGACCCGGAAATCTGTCATCAGGAGTACCGGTGACATTTCCGTTTGTTGCCGATCCGCTGGGACCGATTACGGAAGGATCGATATAATAGATATTCCCATTATCGAAGAAAATTCCCGTTAGGTCCTTGATTTGAGATTCGGACAAACTCGAGTTAGCCGTTTGACGATTCGAACGGCCCGTTCTGTTCAATGTACCGTTAATATCTTTGATAGAAATCGGTGCACCCGAACTGATCGCAATGATCGAGGTCAGCTGGAAGCCGCCAAAGATCTTATCTACGATACCGCCCTGGTTTAGGAAAGGCTTCCCTTTACCAAACGGCAATTCATAGT
Source organism: Pyrinomonadaceae bacterium (assembly GCA_013003295.1). Taxonomy (GTDB): domain Bacteria; phylum Acidobacteriota; class Blastocatellia; order Pyrinomonadales; family Pyrinomonadaceae; genus Aridibacter. Next base: position 6,138 of record JABDJV010000239.1, read on the forward strand.
TTGCGTTGATATTAACCGTATGGGTTCGATCATAATCGGCTCGCTGATATTCCAGAGCCTGATTTGCAAAATCCAAAAACGGGTTAAATCGCGATTGGTTATCCGAACCGGAGTCGGTTAGCGTCTTTTGGAAAGTATAGTTCGCCTGGAACTGTAATCCGTCCGTAAAGCGGCGACGAATTTCCATTTGAAGTGAATTGTATCTATATCTTCCTGAATTAGTTAACAAATCAACGACGCCGGCATTGTCATTGGCCAAGAATTGGTCGGTTGAGAAGCCAAAGGCATTAACCAAGCCCCTGTTCTGTACCCATATGACCGCAGCTTGTCCCGCAACGCCTTGAGCCGTAGAAGTGCGTAAGAATCTCGAATTGAGTTCTCCAACGAGGGTCCCAGCTATATTAGTAACGCCAGGAATCGCGCCGGCAGTTCCGCGATACTCATTGGTCGAACATCGTCCGTCCAGGTATCTTGTCGGATTCGCCGGATTTGCGTTGCTTGCCGCAATGTAAGCCAGGCAATTGTTTCGAGCCGTTATAAAATCGTTAAGGAAATTATTCGCATCGATGTTGACCTGGTTAAAGTCAAACGCCTGGTGCATGTTGTTACTGTGACCGCCTACGTAGCGAACCTCAATTGCCGTATCAAAACCGATTTCTCTTTGGTAACCAAAATTGTATTGGTAATTTTGCTGCATTTCGAGCTTTGGATCTACAGCGAAAACAGTATTAAAGAAGAAACCATTGTTCGCATTTCCGGTCGCAAAGCTGATCGGAGGCTGCTGGAATGGCGGTAGTACAAACCCCGGAAGGTTGTCCAATCGCGCATTCAGAGTTGGCGAACCACCTTGGAGTGCACGAACCGTGAAGTCCAAGCCCTGGTTGCCGCCAAGAGCGTTATCGCTGCCGCGAACAAATTCATCGTTGATATATCCAATTCTGAATCCACCGCGAATCGTTGATCGGCCCTGCTCGCCAAACAGCCATCTCAATGGACCGCTGTCAAATGACGGCGACCAGGCTATTCCGATATTCGGTCCGATGTTGTCATAGTCAGGCTTATAGAAATCACCTGGTTTTCCGGAATTCGTCCCGATGATGGCATACTGACCTGTTGGGTCGAGCATGTTCGTTCTGATGGTTTCAAAATCAGTCGCGCCTTCCAGATCTGGCTCAAGATAAACTTGATCCGGATTGTTCAGCGGACTCCAGTAATCCCATCGCGCACCAAGAGTCAAGGTTAGATTTGGCTTAACTCTCCATTGATCGCTGAAATACAAACCAGTTGTCGAATACCTGAAGTTTTCCTGATTTGTGGATCCAAGAACCGGACCTAAAGCAGGTCCTTGGTATTGCGCAGCAACGGTTCCACCACCGATAAAGCCGGCAAGGAATCCACGTAGCGCAGAAGCTCTGCCGAGATCGGTTCCACCGATTCCACCAGGAAATAGCCCGGAATCCAAGGAATCAAATCGGGTGTTGCCCGCGCTGATAGTGTAAATTGGAACCCGATTAAAATTCGTTTGGGTGTCAATTACTTGCTTAATATATTCTCCACCAAACCGCATGGTATGGTTGCCCGTTGAATACGAAGCATTGTTTTGAATCGTATATTGGTTAGTAACACGACCCTGGTCCTGGAAGCTTGGAAGCGGATCAGTTATACCAAACGGCAAACCGCCAATTACAAAATCCTGCGGGAAGTTTGGCGATTCAGCAAAGAACGGATTTGAATCGTTGTAAGCAACACGGAATTCGTTTGTGATACTGGATCCAATTATCGATCTCCACGCACCAACAAAGAATCTTGTTGTTGAAGTAACGTTTACAAAAGGCTCCGGTTCGAATCCGAATTCGACGTCCGGCCGATTGTCGACATTATCCACGTAACGAAATGTTCCGTAAATACTGTGCTTGTCATTTATTTCCGCATCAATACGGGTTGTGAATGTATCTCTTGTCGTATTGTCCCTGACATTGAATAGCAGATCTTGAGTCAATCCGCCATTTAAGATAGATCCGTTTCCGGTCGTTGGCATTGCGGCCAAAATGCGATTTTGAATCGTGTTGTCAACGCCAGCGATCGGACCATTGGCGAAGGCGGGGATCGCACCCGTCATACCAGCGCCGGTAAGAACGTTAACCGTACGGGCGGTACCGCCAGCATCCGTATAGTTGAATGTTCCATCGCGGAACTGCGGTAAGAGGATTCGGGTGTTCGCCGAATTTGTTTGGCGAAGCAGGAATCTCTCGTAATTTACAAAGAAGAAACCCTTGTCCTTGAACAAATATGGTGTACCTTCTCCGATTCCCGGAAGCGGCATTGGACCGGAAAGTTTTCCGCCAATTTGATTCCGATTTAAGAATGGCTTGTCAACGCCTGAGGCGTTATTCCCAAATTCATTAGCGGCAAATTCAGAGTTACGGTTGTATATGTACGCTGCACCGTGAAACTCGTTTCCGCCACGTGGGGTAACCAGTAAAACTTGTGCAGAACCACCATTTCCAAGCTCAGCACCGGCGTTTTGTGTAACAACCGCAAATTCACCAGTATCATCAACAGTCGGTCTATCCTGAACAAATCCACCGGTTCGGATGAAGTTGTCCTGAACGTTGATACCGTCACGGGTAAAGTTAACCGATGAGGTTCTTTGACCGTTGATGTGGTTGCCTGCAGTAGAGTTTGCACCTGCCTGAAGATTGATCAGGGAAAGCGGATTACGTCCGTTGATCGGAAGGTCCAATACCTGCTTAGGACTAACCGTCGTCGAAAGTTCCGCGGTACTCGAGTTAACGATCTCGGCGCCAGCCTGAACCGTTACCTCTGCGGTGACGTCTCCAAGTTCCAATTTCGGATTAAGCGTGTACTGCTGGTTTGCGTTAATTTTTACGTTATTCGCAACATACGCCTTGAAGCCATCCTGGGTCACTTTCACCGTATACACACCAAATGGCAGTTGTTCAAACTTAAATCCACCGCTTGAGTTAGAAGTGGTTGTCAGAACTCGGCCTGTTTGCGTGTCGGTGATGGTTACGGTTGCGCCAGGCAGCAGGCCATCGGGACCCGAAACAGTTCCTTGAATACTACCAACGGTACTTTGTGCAATTGCAATAGCGGCAAAAGCAAAAAGAACTAACGTTGAAAAAACTATTCGTTTCATTGATTTCTCCTTAAATTTTTAATTGATCTTGTAAAATACCAACGACTGATCCCATATAAAATCTCGCTCGAAAGCTGTCTGATCGATTTCACAAGGTTTGGATAATGTTAGTTTAGAGGCAAGCCTCGTTCCAGTTAGCATTTAGGCGCGTAACCTATGTAAAGAAGAGGTTTAGCACTGCCGCTAGCATAGCGGGATATGTCCAAGACTTGGAAATTTCGGATTTTATCTACAAAATCGTAGTAACTGCCTTGGAATAATCTATTTAGGTGGGTTATTGCGCTCAAGACTTCGCCTATTCCGGCTATCGGGAATCCCGGCCCGCAATGTATACTAATCGCGACTCAGGAAATACCAAAAATCCCCTATTGGGAGACCGTAAGGCCTCGGCTGAACAAGAATTGACCGTCAGCAGCCGCGAGATAATTCGGGACATTGCGCAGACGCAGTTCATAATCCTAAAACATTAAAAATGCCGATAAATTCTCTGATCTTACTCGTTTTGCTGTTTTTTATTACCAGCGTTGTCGGTGTTGTCACGGGAAGCAACTCTCTGATCACAGTGCCCGTAATGTTCCAATTTGGCATCGAGCCAAAAACCGCTGTGGCTACGAATATGGTTGGGCTGACCTTTATGAATATTGGTGCCAGCCTTCCCTTTATAAAAGAAGGAGTAATCGATTACCGGCGTCTTTCGCCGCTGGTTTTGATAACGCTTATTGCTTCAGCGGTCGGAGCTTTACTGGTAGGAATGATCAGCAGCGACACGATTCCGATCATCGTCTCGGCTTCAATGATAATGGTTGGGACCTTCATCTTGGTTAAACGGGATTCCGGCAATTCTGATGAGTCAAAGACGTCAAATAATGCGTTGGCGGCGACCTTCATTCTGACCTTTTTCCTTGGGGTTTACGGCGGACTTTACAGCGGCGGCTATGTGACCATGCTGACGGCGGTGTTGATCGCGTTTTACGGGATGACAATAAAACAAGCGATCGCAGGCACGAAACTGATCAATGTATTTTCATCCGCCATCGCCTCTTTGGTTTTTGCCTGGCAGGGTTTGATCGATTATGGGCTCGCCATTATTTTAGCCGTGACAATGTTTGTCGCCGCATATATCGGGGCCAAGACAGTGACAAAGATCAATGATGTGTGGCTTAAACGAATTTTTATGACGGCCGTTTTTCTGTTGGCTTTGAAAACGATTTTGGACTACGCGATATAGAATCAGGATCGGCCTTGCGTTACAGCTTATCCCCACGAACCGGCTCAACTTCGGGCAAATACTATTCATTTCGGCTTTGAGAGTGAGCAAAAAGTATGACATCCAGTCAGCATTTTGAGATAATTACCCACTAGGTTTACGGAAAGTCACGGATGGACCATTCACGTAGAAAATTCTTAAAACAGGTCGGCGCACTTTCGGTTCTTGGTTTAACAGGCCGTGCCGTCTTTTCATTGCCGACAGCTCTTGCGGCGGAGCGGGATTTTGAGATGCTCGTCGTCGGTGATTCTCTTGTCGCCGGCCAGGGCTTACGTGAGCAGGACAAAATCTACACACTTACAAAGCGCTGGCTCGAGAGGGAAGTTTTTGGGGGCGCCCGAAAGGTAAATATCAGAAACAAATCGCATTCGGGATCGCGTTTGTTTCTTTCAGGTAAAGAATTCAAAGCGCTAAATGATGCGGAGAAAGACTTTGCCGATTCCTATCACCCGGAAGTGAATTTCTCTTTTCCGAGCAGCAATACACAGATCGTCGTCGCAAAAAATGAGTATTTGGCGGAGGGAAAGACGGCGAACGAGATCGATCTGATCATGGTCTCGGGCGGGCTAACGAATATTGGCAGCGCCTACATCGTCGACCCATTTAAAAAGAATAAGAAACTGAGAAAAAGGATCGATCAATCGTGCAACCATATGATGTTTCGGTTTTTGGATCACGCCTCAAGGACGTTTCCGAATGCGTTGATCGCTGTGCTTGGGTATTTTCCATTGGTTTCAAAAACCTCTTCAACCGGAAAGATCTATAATGCGATCTTAGAATTATATGGCTTCCCGAGGCCGACTAAGCCGATTCTCAACAACATTTTCACAAAACAGTTTTTTAAACCCCTGCACAAGAAGATGAACAAACGTTCGCGAATTTGGATCGAGGAATCCAACAAGGGTCTCGAAACGGCGATCGATAGACTGAATCAGAAACACGGTAAAGAAAAAGCGGTTTTTATAAAATCTCCGATCACTGAAGCGCAATCATTTGGTACGAAAAACTCCCTTCTGTTTGGAATGGCCAAAAAAGGCCGCGCAGCAGATTTTATGTACGATGTCAGAAAAGTGGAGTGCAGGAAAGCGATTGAAAGCGTTAAAGATGTAAAGCTTAAATTTAATCGCCGCAGATGTGAGCTGGCCGGGATTGCTCATCCAAACGTTGAAGGCGCAAGGGCTTATGCCGAAGTAGTAAAGAAAAGGCTGCAATCTATTTATACCAAACAACCCGCCGAAATCACTTTGTAAAGCGGATCGTATTTCCGTGCATCCATCCGCGAATACCATGTTCGCATTCGACCTGATACCAGGGGCTCGTCGAATTTTCGCGTTTGATTATCTCCAACCGATCGTTTCGTGGAACAATTCCGGCCTTTGCCGAGCTTCGGCTGGGACCGGAACGCACAAAGACCATTTTCCGGATCACACTTCCATTCAATTTCGCTTCATTGGCATTTGGGTTCCTTTTTGAGTGGTCAACGTCCATCTTGGATTCGGGAGCCGGTGTTGAACTCGGTTTTGAATCTTTTCCTTCGGGATTTCCGCCGCTGTTTTCGACGGATTCTTTCTGCATCTGATTTGTGAGGTAAAAATAGCCGAGGCCAAGTGCGCCAAGAACCAGAACGCCGCCGACAAACAACCCCAATACGAGCATCAACAAATACTTTACAAATTTGCCTTTTGGTTTAACCGCTGGCGGCGGGGCTTTCGCGGGTTCATCGACCTGTATTATCGGAATGCTGTCTTCTTCGATCGGCGGTGGTTCGGAAAAGTCTTCGGAAAAGCCCATATCGGCCGGGCGCGCACGAATCAAGGTTTCTTGCTCATCATCAAAATCTTGAGAGGAGTAATTCGATGGGAGTGAAAACGGCTCGCCGACGAGAGTGGTTCCATCTTTTCCGCAGAAACGCTTTTCGTCTTCAAATACTACATTGCATTTGGGGCATCTCTTCATCGTTTGCTAGACTCTAACTTTTTCGCCAATTTGATATAGTGGTTATGTTACCAAAAATGCCCGGATGTTACGAAAAAAGGTAACCGCGGAGACGCAGAGGCGCCGAGAATGTTTGGGCTTATATTGCGGGTCATTTATGCATTCGTATCTTTTCGATAGGATTTTAAGAAAACCTCCGCGAATCTGCGTCTCGGCGGTAAAAGCAAACTAATGAAAATAGCAGTTGCAATGAGCGGTGGCGTGGATTCTTCAGCCGCCGCGGCAATTTTAAAAGAAGAGGGGCATGAGCTTGTCGGCTTCACGATGCAGTTGTGGAATCAAAACCGCAATATCAACGTTGATGAAAATGGCGATTCCCTACCGTCGCGCTGCTGTTCGCTCGACGACGTTTATGATGCGAGGCGTGTTGCCGAAGGATTGGGCTTTCCTTTTTATGTTCTGAATCTTGAAAAAGACTTTGAGCGAGACGTAGTGAATCCCTTTATCGACAGTTATTTAGATGGCGAAACGCCGATACCTTGTGTAGCCTGCAATTCGCGCTTAAAATTTGCGTCGCTCGATAAAATGGCGATGAGCCTTGGCTGCGACAAAGTTGCGACGGGACATTTTGCCCGTGTCGAACACGATGAAGAGGCGGGACGCTATCGCCTGTTTCGCGGGCGAAATCACTGGAAAGATCAAAGTTATTTCCTGTGGGAACTAAATCAGGATCAACTCTCCCGCGCCTATTTTCCGCTTGGGGAAATGCTAAAGAGCGAGGTGCGCGACCTGGCTCGTGATGCCAAGCTTTACACATCTGAAAAACCCGAATCGCAGGAGATCTGTTTTGTCCCTGACGGAAAATATTCTGAGTTTATTGACCGATACCTTGAGCACGAGGGACGAAAAGACGAGGTACCCGAAAAGGGCGAGATCGTTAATAAAAAAGGCGAGGTTTTAAATGAACATACGGGAATTCACCGCTACACGATCGGTCAACGCCGCGGGCTTGGAATCGCTCACGAAAAGCCGCTCTATGTAGTTCAGATCGAACGTGCAAAAAACCGTATTATTGTTGGCGAAAAAGATGAGCTGAATTCAACTGAATTTACCGCGAAGGGCGTAAACTGGGTTGCATTTGACGAACCGTCAGAACCCATCCGAGCTGAGGTAAGAATCCGGTATCGGCATGATCCCGAGCCGGCCACGATCCACGCGCTTCCGCATGATCGCGCAAGAATTGTGTTCGATGATCCGGCGTCTGCGGTGACCCCGGGTCAGACAACCGTTTTTTACGATGGCGAAGAAGTGGTCGGCGG
>JABDJV010000264.1 GCA_013003295.1 Pyrinomonadaceae bacterium
ACCGAGGACCTGATCGGGAGTATACTTCACAAACCGAAGACGATCATTGAGACTTAGTCCTGATCGTCTTCCAAAGCGCTGATATTACAAGCCAACAGTACGGAGAGCGGTAGCGACCCGGCCATCGATGGAGGTATAATCGGGATCGATCATCTTTTCGGCCCGCTCTTACCCACCGTCGTGTGTCGTCTGCTAGACAACAGTACAGGGAGCGGTAGCGACCTGAACTGTCGAGATTTCATTACCTTGGCCGTTTAAACGTAGTCCACAACAATTTTCTCGAGAACTATGACTGCAAGACAACTGTACGGAGAGCGGTAGCGACCCGATTCAGTCTAAATTTCATTACCTTGGCCGTTTAGGACATAGTCGACAACGTCTCCCAAAGCGCTGATATCCCAAACATATCTTATGCTTCCACCCTTCGACCACGGTGAGCGGTGTTCATCGCAGAGTCCTTTTTCGCGAAGAGCACGCGTCGCATTCGCCTTAAGGGCTCCAAGCACTTTCTTGCCCTCATCAATTCCTGAGCCGACGACGACGTGAACATGATTTGTCCTTACATTTACTGCATGAAGTAACCACTCCCTAATCTCGCAGGTTTCGACAATGGCGCTCGTGACGATCGGCCGCTGCCTCTTTCGTAGCTTAAATGCAGCGTGCTTCAGTCTTCGCTTATTGAAGGCTAACCAACCTTTATTCGATTCGACAAAAGGTTCGCCAATTTTGTTTTGAAATCGAGTCGTTGAGCCACACTGGTCACCGTGAAGCCAGGTACCGTAGCAACGGAAAGTAATGAAGAAGGTGAGAGGGCTATTTTTATTTTTCATTTTGGGAGATGGGGCATTTGTTCAGGTCGCTACCGCTCCCCGTACGGAACACCTCAGTTGGCAGTTAAGCGTCTCAAATTGAGGCCACAAATTTCCGTTACTTGCAAGAAACTGTCGGCAACCCGAAGGAGACCATTAAAAATCAAAATCCAGGCGAATGATCTTCCTCTCAAATCGAGACACCATACCTTTTGGTCCGACCGCCCAGGCAGTTTTTCGCCAATTGTTGATGTTTCCAACGGAGTCGACCGCGTTATAGTTTTCCTCATCCAACTTTTGCCAGGTCCTCCCACCGTTGTCGGAGAAGTTAGAACCATTAGATCCAACCGCCAGCAGTACATTTTGATCGATGTAAGTTACACCCGACCGGTATCCGCTTAAACCGGTCCCGGCTTGCCAGGTCTTGCCACCGTCGGTTGTGAAAGCAAGGTTGTTTTTGGTCTCATTCGGTTTTTCATAGTTACCCCCTACGATCGCGCCGCGCATCTGATCAAACATTGCGATCGAAAATATCCCGCTTCCCTGGGTGCCCCTGATCATAGGAGTCGTATACGCGTTCCAGGATTTGCCGCGGTTTTTTGAATAGAAAACGCGGGCGTCCATTCCTCCGGTTATGAGCCAAATACTATCGGTTCCTTTTGTGACAATGCAGGTTCCGCTGGCGGCAAACGCTGCCTCGCCTTTTTTTGCACGCGGCATTTTCTTCGACGAGACCCTGGTCCATTTTTCGCCATCGGTGGTTCGATAGAATACATATATGCCGTCAACCGGGTCACTTTGCGCCATTCCGTTTTTCTCATCCCAGAATGCGATCGAATCAAAAAAGGCTTTTTCGATAGTATTTTTGAATTGGAGGTTCCAACTTTCGCCGCCGTCGGTGGTTTTATAGATTCTCGAGTTTTCCCCATTACCGATACTGAGAATGTATGCCGTATCCTCGTCAAAAGCTTCGATATCGCGGAAATCCAGTTTTTCCGCACCAGGGACAGTAATAACATCCCAACTTCTGCCGCCGTCGATCGTGCGAATAACCGTTCCGCCGGTTCCCGAAGCCCAGATGATTTTTTCGCTGACGACATCTAGTCCACGAAAACCCGCGTCGGTTTTGACGTCATATTTCTGCCATTTGGCGCTGACGGTTGGTACGAAAACGAAAAATGCGAGAAAAATTATTAGTAGTTTCATATCTTATTGGACTGGAGCATAGGCGTCCCGCCTGTGATGAGTGCGATAGCACGAACATGTGTAGTGAACTTCGAACATTAAATCAAACTTAAAACTTGATAATCTTTTTTTCGTGCGGGCACACAATAAAGCAGGGAGGCTTATGTTTCCCGCTACTGTCTGATCGGTTTCGAATTTACATAAAAATTCCGATCAACTTCAAACGTTTCGATCACATCCGGAACGGTCAGCGTCTGCTGATCTCCATTTGGCGTTATCCACTGATCTTTTCCGTTGATCTTTACCCTGAGCGGCATCGCAAAGCCTGCAACCGTGCTTTCATAATGATATTTCAGGTCCCGATTAATAATAATGTAGTTCAACTCAGGAATTTTCGTCGTCCGTAAATACTGGTCAAAGACCTTGCTCAGGTCCATTCCCGCTTTTTCGCTAATATACTTTTCAACCTCCGCAGTCTTCACCGTTTTGTGCCAAAACTCTTTATTCAAACCGCGTAAAATGCTGCGCCACTTTTTATCGTCATTTATTACTTGCCGGATCGTATGAAGCATGTTTCCGCCCTTGCAATACATATCGCTTGAGCCGGATTTATTTACACCATAAGCGGCGATGATCGGCTGATCATTCTTGATATTGCGGCGCGTGCCGATCACATAATCCTGGGCTTCTTTCTTGCTGAAATGATATTCGACAAATAGATTCTCAGAATAATTTGTAAAGCTCTCATGGATCCACATATCGGCCGAGTCTATCATCGAAATGTTATTTCCAAACCACTCATGCCCCGATTCGTGGACGACGATAAAGTCAAATTTTAGCCCAACGCCGGTACCGCTCAGATCTCTTCCCCGGTAACCATTTTGAAATCCATTTCCATATGTGACCGAGCTTTGGTGCTCCATCCCCAGGTAGGGCACTTCGACGAGCTTAAAGCTGTCTTCGTAAAACGGATACTTTCCAAACCAATGTTCAAAAGCTTTTATCGTGCGCGGGGCTTCCTTAAACTGCTTTTCCGCCTTTTCTTTGTGATGCGCAAGCACCCAATAATCCATATCGAGCTCTCCGCCCTCGCCTTTGAATTTCTCACCAAATTTTACGTAGTTTCCGATATTTACGTTGACGGCGTAGTTGTTTATCGGATTCGTTACTTCCCAATGAAAGATCCTCGTATTCGCCGATTTATACTGCATCACTCTTTTCAGACGGCCATTCGATACGGCCACAAGTTTTTCCGGCACCGTTACGCTGATCTTTACGCCGCGGTCCGGCTCGTCGTAGCCATGATCTTTATTCGGCCACCAGATGCTGGCACCGATGCCCTGACAGGTTGTGGCAATAAAATCATTGCCCATTGCATCTTTTGTCCAAGTTATTCCGCCGCTCCAGGGAGGGTTTTTGCTTTCTACCGGCGTACCCTCGTAGAAGACTTTGATCCGATCTTCTACGCCTTTCTTAAGCGGTTTGTTAAATCTAATCCAGTAAACATTCCCCTCACGCTCGAATTTCAGGTTTGACTTTCCGTGTTTGACGTTGGTGATCTGCAGCGGTTCCTGAAGATCGATCTGCATATTATCGCCGGATTTCAGAGTCTTAAACGAAATCACATTTGTGCCCTTGATCCGTTTTTTCTCCGGGAAAAATTCTATCGACAAGTGGTATTGCTGCAGATCCCACCATTCGCGCTCGGGTGTGATCGACCCGCGAAGTCTATCTTGCCGATTCGCGCTTGCGGATTTGCTTGCCTCATATTGAGCGAATGTTTGAAACTGAAAGGACAGTAAAAAGGCGATCGAAACGAATAGAAGTTTGCGCATATTTAATTTCCAAAATATAAGCGGGTTTTTGAGTTTGGAACGATTATAAGCGAATGGGGGCTGTATTGTCGAAAAAATATACGCGATCGTGATCGCGACGTCAGAACAGCCTGCGTAAGCGGGAGAGTCGATGTTAAGATTCTCAAATGTTGAATCAGCGGTTTACGAAACCTTAACGGGATATTGCATAGTCCGATCGAGCCAAAAACGAAAATGATGATCAGAAAATATAAAGAAACCGACCTCGAAACAGTAGTTGATATTTGGTATAAATCATCGACCCTTGCGCACCCCTTTTTGAAGCCCGATTTTGTAGAAAAAGTGAAAAAAGATATGCACGATATCTATATTCCAAATTCCGAAACCTGGGTTTACGAAGAAGCCGGCAAAGTTGTCGGCTTTATCGGTATGATCGAGAATGAGATCGGCGGTCTATTTGTTCTTCCAGACCAGCATTCGAAAGGAATCGGAACAAAGTTGGTAGATCTGATCAGTGAAATTCATGACGAACTTGAGGTAGAAGTCTTCAAAAAGAATAAGATCGGAAGAGCGTTTTACGATAAGTACGGGTTTAAGTTGATAAAGGAATATTTCGATGAGGCGTCAAGACACTCTGTTTTGAGGCTCAACTTCAGACAATAGACTAAACGGCTCCTGATTCCGGTTTCAGCCCGTTATAACGGGCTCCCGTGCGGTTTCGCACGTATAGCCACACCATTTATGGCGTGGTCGTATAAATTATCTGCCGAGGGCGTTTTAACGTCCTTCGCGTATCGGCTTAAGCCGGAAAACAAGGACGTTAAAACGCCCTAAAAATCCATTTCTATCCTAAACCACGCCATAAATGGCATGGCTAAAACGTGCGAAACGCACGTGAGCCTGTTAAAACAGCCCATAAACTCAAATCAGCTTGATACCGTGTCTTCCCTAACTTTGGTTATTGAACGGCAGTATTACGTGCTCTTTCCTTAGCACCGAATAACCAATTGCTTATTCGGACAATCGCCGGCTTTTGATCGGCATCAGTTTTGACCCGGATCAATATTGTCCTCTTTTGCGGCCCGATTCCGTCTTCTTAAATACAGGCGAAAAAAAACGCCAAAACATTAATACGAATCAAAATACTAAGGAAACGGAATCATGAACATAAACGAAGAAAAAAAAGACAATTTGGAAATTGTGGTTGCGGTCAGTCTGTTAGCGATCTTAATTCTTCTTGCCGGCGATGTTGCCGTATTTGGCCAGGTAACGGGTCTTGGCAAGGTAAAAAAAAATTCGATCGGGATGGAGCTAGTAGAAATTCCTTCGGGACAATCCTTCCTGATCGGGTCGCCCGAAAGTGAAGAATGGCGTGACAAAGATGAAGGTCCCCAAAAAAAGGTAACGATAGCCAAATCTTTTTTCATGGGCAAATACGAGGTAACGCAGGAGCAGTGGGAAGTCATTATGGGCTCAAATCCAAGTAATAACAGAGATTGCGCCAGGTGCCCCGTTGAGCAGGTGAGTTGGGAAGACGCGCAGGAGTTCATTAAGAAGCTAAATGCGAAGAACAATGGTTATGTTTATCGCCTGCCGACTGAAGCCGAGTGGGAATATGCGGCAAGAGCCGGGAAAAAAACTGTATTCACCTCTGGAAACACGATGAGCTTCAAGGAAGCAAATTTCGATTCCAGATATCCCTACGGCGGAGCTTCAAAAGGCAAATATCATGTAAAAACCATCGAAGTCGGAAGCTACAAAGCAAATGCCTGGGGATTATATGATACGCACGGAAACGTGGGAGAATGGGTGCAAGACAAGTATACAAGTGCCGGATATCAAGATTTACCAACCGACGGTTCGGTAAATACGGCTGGCGACGGATATAAACGGGTCTATCGTGGCGGCAGTTGGAGAAGCAACTCCCGTTACCTTCGTTCGGCCAACCGAAGCTGGAAGAACCAAAGGGACCGAAGCCGGGAAGTTGGTTTTCGTATTGTTGCAACGCGAGACGTAAAACGATAAAACTATGCCCGATCATTGGATCGGGCAGTCAATATTGGCCCGGAATATGCCCGCTGTAAATAAGGTAGAACCCTTCTAAGCCCCCGTTGCTAATAGACTCGTTTCCCAGCTAGAAATGTCATTAAAACCTTTGTTTTGCTGATCTTATCCGGCTCGATGTCGAATAAATTCTGATCTATAACGATCAGATCAGCATATTTCCCGACTTCGATGGATCCTGTTTGTTCTTCTTGCCGCATCACATACGCGGAATTGATCGTGTAGGCTTCGATAACCGATTTTAGGTTGGGAAGGTTTTGGGGTGCCCGGGTCAGCGCATTTTCCATTCCGATAAAAGGATTTATGTAGCTTACATCCCAATCGCTGCTGAGCGTTATTCTGGCTCCTCGTTCAAACAGGCTCTTAAGCGGCACCAAATTCTTTGCGCGTGCACCGATGAGAAATTCACTCTCTCTCCAGTGTTCGGGTTTGGTGAAATCCCCGGCGACCTGCATATCGGCAGTGACATTTAGCAGTTTGAACCTTTCGAAATCGCTCGGATCTACAACCTCCAAATGGGTCAGCCGGTGACGGCCTTTTCCTTTTTGTGCTTTTTCAATCGCATTCAGGGATTCTCTAGCGGCCCGATCTCCGAGTGCGTGGATATGAAAATCGAACCCGGCTGGCTCGAGTTCTGCGATGTATTTGGCGAGCCGCTCTTCGGAAAAATAATTGAGGCCGTTATTACTTGGTATGTCGCCTATCGTTTCCTTGTAAGGCTTTAGCATGGCGGCCGTGGAATTGATCAGTATACCGTCGGAGTATGCCTTAACCTGTGAGATCCGCAGGAGGGAATCCTCGCGTTTACGGTACAGGGATTTTATTTTCGCGATTTGTTTTTCATCATCCTCATGAGGATAGGCCCACAATCCCAAAACTGCCCGCACGGTCAACCTGTTCTCGTTTTCAGCTCTCAACCATGCATTCTGAAAATCGCGTTTCCAATAGGTGCGGCCTTCGCAGACTGAGGTGATGCCGTTTTTGTTTAATTCTTTTAACCCCGCGAGCAAACCCTTATAATTCAGCTCTTTGATTTCGTCCGTTGGCAGCCACGCCAAATCCATTATCAGATCGCCGGCGGCATCAAACAATACGCCCGTTGGCCGTCCGGTTCTCTTGTCTTTGACGATAACCCCGCCTTGCGGATTCGGCGTATCTTTATCGATTCCCGCAAGCTCAAAGGCCTTAGAATTGACCCAGACCGAATGCGAAGTCTCTCCCATCATGGCGGCAGGTTTATCGGGGATTGCTTCGTCGAGAATATTGACCGGCAGTCGGCTCGATTCAAGCAAGGTGAAAACCGAGTGCCCGGCACCCAAAACCCAGTTTGACGCCAGTTGGTCGTATTTGCACTCTTTCAAAAGTTCGATGTAATTTTCCGCATTTGTTTCTTCCGTATAGAGTTGGCAGGTTCCCGCAAATGGCGATCGCGCCTCAAGCGGATGTTGGTGGACATCGTGAATACCGGGCATCATCATTTTGCCTTTTAGATCAATAACTTCGGCGTCGACTGTGCTCGCTTCCCTGGCATTTTCATTTGTGCCGACAAATCTGATCACGCCATCCTTATCAACATAGACGGCTTCGGCCCATTCTTGTTGTTCATTAACCGTGTAGATCTTCCCGTTTATGAATAGTTTGGCTGTTTGGGTTGGTGAGGCGGTTTCCTGTATGAATTTAGGCGAAACATTTACGGTCGAGGATGACAGACTCGAGATTAAAATCACCAGAATTAAGAATGGTCTTTTCATTTTCATCCCTAAGGCTTTAGATACGATCGTTGACAAATAGATTTTAGACTCAGCGGCGAAAAAGATAAAACATCTTCAACCAAAAATTATCCCAGCGATTCCGGGTAATGTATTCGTCTGGTATCTTTCAAATATGGGTCAAAACCCATTTAGCGGCGATCCAGGCAAAACGCTGAGCGCAAAATATAAAAACTATTTTCGTCTTATAGAAACAAATGATTCCGGCTCAATGGGATCGAATGAAATATTTATCGGTAATGGCTAGTTAAAGTAACCTGAAACAAAGGGGCAATTATGAATACGGTTTTATTGCGTTTACTTATTCTCTTTCTGGCAGTCATTTTGGTCCCCGTTTCTCACAGCGTGGAAGCCAAAACGAAGGCAAAAAAGTGGACAACCACCGAATTTGACATCAGATTCTATTCCCCGTTTGCGTCCGATCTACCGCTAAAGATCCTCGATGATTTGAAATTGTCGACGGCAGAAAAATTGGAATTGTCTGCATTGGAAGACGACCTTTCGAAAGATCTTACCAAAATCGCCGAATATTTTGAGAGTCAGGGAATTGATGAACCAAACCTGCCCGTGATCGAAAAAGCCGGCGCGAAACGCTATGTTGTTTTTGCTTACGACTTTGGTGGAACAGATACAGTGGGCCGCGCGCTGCATTGCGGCGAGGTCGATTTGGGCAGCACCAAACTCGGACTCAGGACCACGCTTACCTACAACTTAAAGAATATACGGAATTGGAACGCAACTGGAGACCGGGTGTCACTTTACGGCACCCTGGCGCACGAGCTTTTTCATTCAATTCAGCGAACTTACGATCTTAAAGCGGGGTCGTTGAAAATGTGTAATTGGAAGGACGGAGATGGATTCCAGCCAACTGTCGAAGGCACGGCATCCGCCGCAGAAGCATTGGTGCTGGAAAACAAGTTTCCCGGCTACCTAAAAACTCTGGGTTTGAAAGCAGAGGCAACCAAGGAAACCAGCTCCTTATTTCTATCCGGAGTAGGGCTGTTCCCGTATTCGGAACGAGAATTTTTGGCGGTTGAGATTAAAAAAGGTAAGCCGGATCATGGCAAAGAACTTCACTATAAAACAAGCTCATTTTGGCGGTATCTCGCCGAACGGTACGGTGGCGACGCGCCGGTTAGTGTTTTTGATAAGCTTTTTAAGATAAAACTTTCATCTCCATCGATTTCACAACGCTACAAGTGGCTCAATAGGGCTGTTATCCGGATTTCCGGTGATCCGGGAATAGCGAATTCCGGCGAAACCCTGTATACGGTTTTTTCGGAGTTTCAAGCAGAGTTTGCTTCTTATTGGGACCGTTACGGGATAACCGAAGACAAATGGCTGGAGAAGGTTTATTCGGATTGTGCCGAGGTACCCCTTTCAAAGAAGACATCCTTCTACGGTGAGGCCGTAGTCAGTTCATCGACAGGCAAAATTAAGGAAATCGTGGAAAACGGGGCGCGATGTATAAAACTGGAGTGGCAGGATGCTACACAGGACGACGATATAAAAATTGAAGCCAAGTACGGTGATATGAATGTGATCGACCAGCTTCACCTCGGGGTTGCTTACCTGGAGACAAAGGGAACGATCGACTCTTGCTATGACAAAATTAGTGTGGCAAAGCAGGATGGGTCGAAAAAACGAAAGAGTAAGCATCTCGAATGTTCGTTTGGGAAGGTCTTTCCGAAAGAAGGTGAAATATGCAAGTACAAGCCGTGGATACTCGGCGCGGAAGACAAAAACGAAGAAGGCGATTTCTTCGGTCGAGATCTCGGAAGCACCGGACGGGCGATATTGATTCTTACCAATATCGATTCTAAACCCGCGGAAACGATGAAGGTCAAACCTCCCGAAGGAAGCGAACTGAAAATCAAATTCTCGTTGGGTCGAACGAAGTTGGCAGATGGCCGAAGATATCACCCGCTCATAACGATTCAACTTCGTGAATCAAATTTAATGCCTTCGATACCGGCGTCGGTCGCCGGGAAATTCACTCCATTTTCGAAAAACCCATTCATAAAAACAGCTTTCGAACCCGAATCCGGATATACGCTTTTAAATAGCCAGGAAACCGACCGTTACAGCATCTACGGAATCAAAAAGCCGGCGGCTATGCTGCAAAGCGGTCTCGGAGCAACATTTCAAACAATTTCCGTCAACGATCCAAAGAAGAAGTATTCGATCCTGCCTATTTCAGCGAGCGAATTCAGGTTTGGTTATACAGGACCATTTAACGGCATCGTATCAAACGAATCGAATGCATTGTCGTCGGTTTGCAAATACCAAATGGGTCAGCCTATCGGACAAATCACAAAATCCGACGATGAGCAATTGCGCTTCAAGATTTCAACCGATCTATGCAAGCTTGTAGGTACAGAGCTCAAGAAAGTCGATTCAATTTCGGCCGAGTTTATCTTTCCTTTTGGCCGCAGGGCATTTCCCGAAACTATTCCGCAGGATGTTATCACGCCGGGCCTCGAGCTTTATATCGATGAATACCTGAAGGAATTGGCCAGACGGGGTTTGCCGCTTCCGCCGACGGTTCTTCTCTCAGACGGGTCGGTTCCGGGACAGGCGGTAAA
>JABDJV010000266.1 GCA_013003295.1 Pyrinomonadaceae bacterium
CGTCGGAATAGCGTTACAACTAGAGACACCGACTTTCCCTGCCGTTCTCATTGGAGTCATCACCGCCACCTCGGGCGGCGTACTCCGCGACATCTTGCTAAACAAAGTTCCGGAGGTATTCTTAAAAACCACCCAGCTCTATGTAACCTGTTCGTTTATCGGTTGTTGGTTCTATATTGTCCTTGTCATGCTCGGATTCGATCACCTGTTTGGGTTGTTCGTTTGCATTTTCATCACATTTCTGTCGAGAATTCTCGCGGTTAAATTAGATCTATCGCTTCCATTTTAGCGGTATAGCGATGTTTTTTATTTCCCCTTGGTCGCAATAGATAAATCGCTTAAACGTTCCGCCGGATGTCTAATTAAGAGCGATTCCCCGCTATTGTCATCGTCACTCCGCTATTGTTAATGTTAAACATTGACAAACAATACTCTTATATGTTTATATCTAGTTATAACACTAACTGGATGTGTGGAAATTATCCCTGTTCATTTTTAACCCCGGAGGTAGAATTACTATGTTTTTATTAGGTAATCTGTCGATAGACGAGCTGAATTCTCGTATTGAAAAACTTGAGGCAGCCACATCGTATGATACGGAAATCGTTGACGCATACAATCTTTTGTCGGAAAAATTGCGTTTTAACCAGGTAGATCTTAAACGCTCACTGAAGGCAGCTGAAAAGGCCCATAAATATGCGAGAGAAATCGTTTATCTTGAGGGAGAAGCCCACGCGTTGGCCCAGCTCGGGCACGCCCTTCTTTATCTTGAGCGATTCAAGGAGGCGCGAAAGAAGCTCGACTTAAGCATTGTCAGATTCGAGCAGCAAAATGACCAGGGAGGTCTAGTTTTTGCCCAGAATGGGTTGGCCCGACTCTTGATCGACTGCGGTGAGTTTCTCAAAGCCTCGGAGATCATCAAGGATGCCTATAAAAATGCCGTCGAGACCGATAACTTCAAAGAACTGGTGATCCTATTTGATAACGTCAGCCGGCTCTGTTTTTTCTTCTCAGAGTATGATCTTGCCCTTGAGTTTCAGGAGGAAATTCTCTCAATTAAGAACTCACATTTGAATTATGGAAGATTTTACAACCACATGGGCCTTCTGCAATTCATGAAGGGGGAGAATGATAAATCATTGGAGAGCTTTCAAAAGGCCATAAAGGAATCAGACAAGACCCAGGATTTATATGCCATTGCTAAAATTCACAGCAATTTTGCCATCGGCTATAAGAAACTCGGCGATGAGGAAAAGTCTCTGACGAATTTCCGCCGGTCGGTCGAAATGATGCGGGAGATCGGATTGAAAGAGTGTGCGATGCGTTCGCTTGACGACTTTATTGATGTTCATCTCGAAATGGAAGATTTTTCGGGTGCTGCTGAGCAGGTTGAAAAGCTTCTCGCGGTAACAAAAAAGGCCGGAAACGACTATCTTTTCAATGAAACGAAAATGAAATCTGCCCTCATAACCCACAAATTGGGAGACACAAAAAAGGCCCTTTCCGAATTAAACCGGCTCTGGAAAAAACTTGTGAAATTTGGCAATCCGGAGCTGCAGTACCGCTCACAGCTTAGATTTGTTGAGATTTACGAAGATGAGAAAGATTCCTCGTCTGCGCTTCAGTATTTTCATGACCATCAGGAATATAGAGAGAAGTTTCTTGTGATCCGCATGGCAGTTTTTCAAAAGATATCCGACATACGCGAGGACCTGATCCGCAGGGGGGGCGAATCGCAAGAGCCCGAAACTGAAGATGCGGTTTTAACGTTTGACGATCTTGCGAACCAGGAAGGCGTGGTTGAATATTCTTTCACGGGAGTCGAGGATCTTAGAAAAGAAGTAAACCGCTTGAAGAAGTTTCTGCCCGTGTGCCAATCCTGCACCGCTGAGCTCGAAAAGCCGAATTACCTCTCAAGGATCGAACAGCGCTTTAAGTCAGGCGAGAGCCCTTACGCACGTGGAATCTCGTGTGTCTGCTGCAGTCAAGGATTTAATCATGTTCAAGAGACCTTTCCCGATCTGGATATAAGGATCTGACCCGAAAACCCCTCGTGATACACCTAGGTAATAGCGGTTTGGCTTTCCACAAAGCCAAACCGCTTCGTTATTATTGATCTGAAACAACAATCTTCCCTTTCGTAATTGCCGGGCGGCATACCATTGCTTGAGTTTTCGTTCGGGCCGTATAAAAATAGTAACTTGGTTGCGCTGCACACAAAAATGTAGCAGCAGCCTTTTGCATTTACGGTAAAATCGCGGATCGGGCTCAAAAATGCTGGTCCGCGTTATATTTATGAACTACAAATCCGAGAAAGAGATTTTGGCGGTGATCGAGAAGTTCGAATCCTGCTCGATCGAGCGCGGAACATGGGGACATCCCGAACACCTGATCGTTGCTTATCATTATGCATCGAAAAACGACTTTGAAACCGCACTGTCAAAAATGCGTGACGGTATTTTCATACTCCTCAAATCCTTTAAGGTCGATCTGACCAAAGAAATGCCCTATCACGAGACTCTCACGGTTTTCTGGATGCGAACGATTTTTGAATTTGCGAAAGACAACAGCGGTTTTTCAGTTGAGACGATCAATAAAATGATCGAGAAATTCGATAAAAACTATCCGGGCGAGTTCTATACACACGAACACCTTTTTTCAGAGGAAGCGCGGGCAAAATTTGTTGAGCCGGACGTAAAGAGGATACCCAGTTGTTAGAAGAACAAATTGCCTCAACATCGCGCATTGGTCCGCATGCCTTGTTGTGGCCTATGTTTTCCCAAATAATCGCTTGAGAAGTCCAATTTCTATTCGTTTTAGTTTATATTATTGTCTTTACAAGGAATATTTATGCTTAGATTTCACAACACTCTGTCGGGAAAACTGGAAGATTTTGAGCCCCTGGAAGAGGGCAAGGTCAAATTCTATATGTGCGGACCAACTGTTTGGGATTTTGCGCATATTGGAAATTTTCGTTCGTTTACGTTTGCAGATGTCTTGCAGCGGTATCTTAGATTCAAGGGGTTTGACGTTATATATGTGATGAACCTGACCGATGTTGACGACCGAATCATCGATGAATCGAATAAAAAGGGCATTACAATTCAGGAAATGACCGAGCCCTTTACTGTTGCGTTTAATGAAGATATGGCCGCACTTGGAAACCAAACGCCGGATGTGCAGCCAAAAGCAACGGAGCATATCGGGGAGATGATTGAGATCATCCAAAAGCTTCTCGATAACGGCAAGGCATATGAATCGGAGGGCTCGATATATTTTCGAATTTCGGCATTTCCCGATTACGGAAAGCTCTCGAAGATCAACTTTGAAGGAAACATTGAAGGTGGTAGCGACCGCGTCGACACTGATAAGTACGATAAGGAAGATGCGAGAGATTTTGCGCTTTGGAAACTCGTCGGCGCAGATGAAACTCCGGGCTGGGATGCACCATTTGGCCGCGGACGGCCGGGCTGGCACATTGAATGTTCGGCGATGTCGATGAAGTATTTGGGCGAGACCTTTGATATCCACGCCGGAGGTGTCGATCTGCAATTTCCGCATCACGAGAACGAGATCGCTCAATCGGAAGGCTCAACGGGAAAACTCTTTTCAAAATACTGGCTGCACGGCGAGTTTTTAAAAATCGACAACGACACGATGAGCAAGTCTCTCGGCAATGCATACACGTTTCGCGATATGCAAGAGCGGGGTTTTTCGCCGCTGGCGATCAGGTATTTGCTGATCTCCGTGCCGTATCGAAGGCAGCTGAATTTCACCTTCGAAGGCCTAAAGGGTGCCGAGACCGCGGTCGCCCGATTGC